>NZ_JBJJLB010000031.1:0-90013 GCF_045449795.1 Marinobacter alkalisoli | reverse complement strand
GCCTGAGAGAAGCGCACATGGATGTGCTCGTAGCGGTTCCCGGAAAGACACCCCGCCAGCCCCGGACGCCCCCAAATCTTGAGGGAAAAAAAGCCATGACCATGCTCCAAAGCAAAATAAATCCAAGGTCCGATGAATTCCAGGCCAACCAGGAATCCATGGCCCAGGCCGTGGCCGACCTGCGGGATAAAGTGTCCACCATCCAGCAAGGCGGCGGCCCCACCTACCAGGAGCGACACCTGGCACGTGGCAAACTGCTGCCCCGTGAGCGCATCAACCAACTGCTGGATGACGGCTCCCCCTTCCTGGAAATCGGCCAGTTCGCCGCCTACAACGTCTACGGCGAAGAAGTTCCCGCCGCTGGCGTCATTGCCGGCATCGGCCGCGTCTCCGGCACCGAATGCATGATCATCGCCAACGACGCGACAGTGAAAGGCGGCAGCTACTACCCGCTGTCCGTAAAAAAACACCTGCGCGCCCAGGAAATCGCCCTGCAGAACCGCCTGCCCTGCATCTACCTCGTAGACTCCGGCGGCGCCAACCTGCCACGACAGGACGAAGTCTTCCCGGACCGCGACCACTTCGGCCGCATCTTCTACAACCAGGCCCGCATGTCCGCCGACGACATCCCGCAGATTGCTGTCGTCATGGGCCTGTGCACCGCCGGCGGCGCCTACGTGCCTGCCATGGCCGACGAATCCATCATCGTCCGCAACCAGGGCACCATCTTCCTGGCCGGCCCGCCGCTGGTAAAAGCCGCCACCGGTGAAGTCGTCAGCGCCGAAGACCTGGGCGGTGCCGACGTACACTGCAAAATCTCCGGCGTGGCCGACCACTACGCCGAAAACGACGCCCACGCCCTGGAAATCGCCCGCCGCTGCGTCTCCAACCTCAACCGCCGCAAACCGGCGGACGTGGAAATCCGCAAGCCCAAGGCACCGGTTTACGACCCCGAAGAAATCTACGGCATCGTCGGCACCGACCTGCGCAAACAGTTCGACGTACGGGACGTCATCGCCCGCATCGTCGACGGCTCCGAGTTTGACGAATTCAAACGCTACTACGGCCAGACCCTGGTCACCGGCTTTGCCCACATCCACGGCTACCCCGTGGGCATCATCGCCAACAACGGCATCCTGTTCAGCGAAGCAGCCCAGAAAGGCGCCCACTTCATCGAACTGTGCTGCCAGCGCAACATCCCGCTGTTGTTCCTGCAGAATATCACCGGGTTCATGGTGGGCCAGAAATACGAAGCCGAAGGCATCGCCAAGCACGGCGCCAAAATGGTCATGGCCGTGGCCTGCGCCAACGTGCCCAAGATCACCGTACTGATCGGCGGCAGCTTCGGCGCTGGCAACTACGGCATGTGCGGCCGCGCCTACAGCCCGGACTTCCTGTGGATGTGGCCCAACGCCCGCATCTCCGTGATGGGCGGCGAACAGGCCGCCGGCGTACTGGCCCAGGTCCGTCGCGAAGGCATGGAGCGTAAAGGCCAGGAATGGAGCGCCGAGGAAGAGGCCGAGTTCAAGCAGCCGGTCATCGACAAGTACGAGGAACAGGGCCACCCCTATTACGCCAGCGCGCGGCTGTGGGACGACGGTGTCATCGACCCCGCCCAGACCCGCGAGGTCGTGGCCCTCAGCCTGTCGGCCACCCTGAACCGCCCGGCCAAGCCAACACGCTTCGGCGTGTTCCGCATGTAACGGAGGACAGCGCCATGACCGATCAGGAATCAGCAGTAATGCTCAACCAACGCGCCAAGGGTGTCACCGAAGTGGTGCTCAACCGCCCGGACAAACGTAACGCGTTCGACGACGTCATCATCCAGCAACTGATCAACGCGCTGGAAAAAGTGAATGCCGACGACGACACCAACATCGTCATCCTGCGCTCCGAAGGCAAGCATTTCTCCGCCGGCGCGGACCTGGGCTGGATGCGCCGCATGGCGGACAACACCCGCCAGGAAAACCTGGACGACTCACGAGAGCTCGCGCGGCTGATGGACACCCTGAACCACCTCGGCAAGCCGGTGATCGGCCTGGTGCAGGGTGCGGCTTTCGGCGGTGCCGTGGGCCTGGCCGCCTGCTGCGATATCGTTCTCGCCACGGAGAAAGCCAGTTTCTGCCTGAGCGAAGTAAAACTCGGCCTGATTCCCGCCGTGATCAGCCCCTACGTGGTAAGGGCCATTGGCGAACGCCAGGCCAGGCGCTATTTCATCTCCGCTGAGATATTCACTGCCCAACAAGCCGAACACTTCGGCCTGGTGCACGAAGTGTGTGACGACGTAGCCGCCATGGAGCGCCGCTGCGACGAACTGTTGCTACAGCTCGCCCTCAACGGCCCGGAAGCCATGCAGGCGGCCAAGGATCTGGTGTTCGCCGTCAGCCACAAGCAGATCGGCAACGACGTCATTGAAGACACCGCACAACGCATCGCGGATATCCGGGTGGGTGCCGAAGGCCAGGAAGGACTCAGCGCCTTCCTGAACAAACGCAAGGCCAACTGGGCTCCGGAGGACTAACAACAATGTTCAGCAAGATACTTATAGCCAACCGGGGCGAAATCGCCTGCCGGATCATCCAGACCGCCCACCGCATGGGCATTCGTGTTGTCGCCGTGTATTCCGACGCCGACGCCGACGCGCGGCATGTGGCCATGGCCGACGAAGCCTTCAACATTGGCCCTGCCCCCAGCTCCGAAAGCTACCTGCGATCCGACAAAATCATCGAGATTGCGAAGGAAAGCGGTGCCCAGGCCATTCACCCGGGTTACGGCTTCCTGTCTGAAAACACCCAGTTTGCCGAAGCCTGCGAAGCCAACGACATTGTGTTTATCGGCCCGCCCTCCTCGGCCATCGCGGCCATGGGCTCCAAGTCCGCCGCCAAGGCGATCATGGAAAAGGCCGGTGTACCGCTGGTTCCGGGTTACCATGGCGACGACCAGTCACCGGAAACCCTGCGCGCCGAAGGTGAAAAGTGCGGATTCCCGCTGCTGCTTAAAGCCGTCGCCGGTGGTGGCGGCAAAGGCATGCGCGTCGTTGAACGCCTGGAAGACTTTGACGATGCCCTGGCCGCAGCCAAGCGGGAATCCAAGAACGCCTTCGGCAACCCGGACATGCTGATCGAGCGCTACCTGACCCAGCCACGCCACGTGGAAATCCAGGTGTTCTGTGATCAGGATGGCCACGGCGTGTACCTGGCCGAGCGGGACTGCTCCGTGCAGCGCCGCCACCAGAAAGTGCTGGAAGAAGCGCCCGCCCCGGGCCTGTCGGAAGAGACCCGCAAGGCCATGGGCGAAGCGGCGGTGAAAGCCGCCCAGGCCATCAACTACGTCGGCGCCGGCACCGTGGAATTTCTCTACGACGTGGACGGCTCCTTCTTCTTCATGGAAATGAACACCCGCCTGCAGGTGGAGCACCCGGTCACCGAAATGGTCACCGGCCAGGATCTGGTGGAATGGCAATTGAAGGTCGCCTGGGGCGAGCCCCTGCCGCTGGAACAGGCCCAGGTGAAAACCCGGGGCCACGCCCTGGAAGCCCGCATCTACGCCGAAGACCCGGATCAGGACTTCCTGCCCGCCACCGGCACCCTGCGTTACCTGAGCACGCCGGATGAAAGCGTCCATGTGCGGGTGGACACCGGCGTCACCGAAGGCGACGAAATCAGCATCCACTACGATCCGATGATCGCCAAACTGATCGTCTGGGATGAAACGAGGGATCAGGCAATCAACCGCATGGTTCAGGCCCTGGAGCACTACCGCATTGCCGGCGTGAAGACCAACATCCGCTTCCTCCACGCACTGGCCGATGCCCAGCCGTTCCGGGAAGCGGACCTGACCACCGGGTTTATCGACGACCATCGGGAGCTACTGTTCCCGAAATCCAAACTGGATACCCACAAGGCTCTGGTACTGGCTGCCGGCTTCGTGCTGGAACAGCGTAAGTCCCGGGAAGTGGTCAGCACCGATCCGTGGTCGCCGTTTGGCCGCCAGAACAGCTGGCGCATGAACTCCGAATACGCCCAGCCGCTGAAACTGCAGGTGGGCGAAGACATCCACGAACTCAAGGTGCTGGAACGGGACGACCGCTATCAGGTCCACGTCGGCGGCAGCGTTTACAACCTTACCGCCCGGCTGGACGACGACTACCTGCAGGCGGTGATCAACGGCCATCGCATCAGCATTCATGGCAACCTGCACAACGACAAACTGGTGTTGTTCTACGAAGGCGACACCTTCCAGTGCACCCTTTACCGGGAAACCTACGGCCTCGAGGAAATGGCCGGTGAAGGCAGTCTGTCAGCGCCGATGAACGGCGCAGTGGTCGCCATCCAGGCCAAGGTGGGTGACAAGGTCACCGCCGGCCAGACCCTGGTGATCATGGAAGCCATGAAAATGGAGCACGCCATCAAGGCTCCCGCCGACGGCGTCGTGACCGACATTTTCTTCGCTGAAGGGGATCAGGTGTCCGAAGGCGCGGACCTGATCGCCATCGAAACCAGTGACGAGGAGGTGGCGTAACATGGCCTTTCCGACACAGGTACGACTGGTGGAAATGAGCCCCCGGGACGGCCTGCAGAACGAACCCGGCCCGGTGATCAAAACCCGCATCAAAACCGGGCTGATCGACCGGCTGGCCGACTGCGGCCTGAACCATATTGAATCCGCCAGCTTTGTGTCTCCGAAATGGGTGCCGCAAATGGGCGATGCCGCCGAAGTCATGGCCGGCATCAACCGCAAACCGGGCGTTCGTTACTCCGTACTCACCCCCAACCTCAAGGGCTTCGAAAATGCCCTGGCGGCGGGGGTGGACGAAGTGGCCGTATTCGGCGCCGCGTCTGAATCCTTCAGCCAGAAAAACATCAACTGCTCCATCGCCGAAAGCCTCGACCGCTTCCTGCCGGTCATGGAAGCCGCCAATAAAGCCGGCATTCCGGTACGGGGCTACGTCTCCACTGTGCTCGGCTGCCCCTACGAGGGCGACATCGCCCCCGAACAGGTGGCCAAAGTCGCCAAAGCCCTGGCCGACATGGGCTGCTACGAAATCTCCCTGGGCGACACCATTGGCGTGGGCACACCCCAGAAGGCCAAACGCATGCTTGAAGCCGTCGCCGCCCAGGTGCCGATTGAAAAGCTGGCCGCCCACTTCCACGACACCTACGGCCAGGCTCTGGCGAATCTTTACGCCGTTCTGGAAGAAGGCGTAGCCGTCATCGACGCCTCCGTCGCCGGCCTCGGCGGTTGCCCCTACGCCAAAGGCGCCTCCGGCAACGTCGCCACCGAGGACGTGCTATACCTTCTGAACGGTCTTGGCATCGAAACCGGCGTAGACCTGGACAAACTGGTCGCCACCGGCGACTGGGTATGCCGCCAGATTAAGCGCCATAACGGTTCCAAAGTCGGTCAGGCCCTTGGAGGGAATTGCGCATGAACCAGAACAAAAACGTGGTCGCCCTGGATTTGCCGATCCCCGAGATCCGCGACATGCCGGAAGACACCCAGAAGTACTTCCAGATCTGCCAGGAAAAACTCGGCATGATCCCGAATGTGCTGACCGCCTACAGCCAGAACCTGAAACAGCTCGAAGGCTTCACCCGCCTGTACAACGAACTGATGCTGGGCGAAGGCGAACTGAGCAAGCTGGAGCGGGAAATGGTGGCCGTGGTGGTCTCCTCCGAGAACAAGTGCTACTACTGCCTGGTGGCCCACGGCGCCGCCGTGCGGGTACTGAGCGGCGACCCCCAACTGGGCGAACACATGGTGATGAACTACCGCAGCGCCAGACTCGACAAGCGCCAGCGGGCAATGCTGGATTTTGCATCCCACCTCACCCGTTCACCGGCCACCGTCACCGAAGAGCACATCCAGGCCCTGCGGGATGCCGGCCTCAGCGATAGCGCCATCTGGGATCTGAGCAACCTGATCGGCTTCTACAACATGTCCAATCGCGTGGCCATCGCCAGCGATATGCAACCTAATCCCGAGTATCACAGCCAGAGTCGCTAGCAGATAGACACTGCTCGCCCTCGACTACAACAACAATGGAGGCAGAGATATGAGCAACACTCTCCCAAGTTATACCAGCGGCACCTCAGAGACGCCGCTACTGGGCATGACCATCGGCGAAATGCTCGACCGCACCGCCGACAAGTACCCCGATACCGAAGCCCTGGTCGCCCTGCACCAGGACATCCGCTGGACCTACAAAGAGTTTGTTGAAAAGGTTAACGAAGCCGCCCGCGCCTTCATGGCCATCGGCGTCAAGCGTGGCGACCGCGTTGGCATCTGGTCCCCCAACCGTTACGAGTGGACCGTGACCCAGTTCGCCACCGCCAAAGTCGGCGCCATCCTGGTCAACATCAACCCGGCCTATGGCGTACACGAACTGGACTATGCCCTGAACCTGGCCGGCATCTCCGTGCTGGTGACGGCGGACAGCTTCAAGGCGTCCGATTACCGCAAAATGGTCTACGACCTGGCGCCGGAACTGAAGGCCAGCACCCCGGGCCAACTCAAGGCCCAACAGGTACCCGAGTTGCGCGCCGTGGTCAACCTGGACAAAGACAAACACGACGGCATGTGGACCTGGGACGAGTTCGTGGGCTTTGCCGGCGACGTCAGCCAGGAAGAACTGGACAAGGTACAGGCCCAGCTGCAGTTCGATGACCCCATCAACATCCAGTTCACCTCCGGCACCACCGGTAACCCCAAGGGCGCCACCCTCACCCACCACAACATCCTCAATAACGGATACTTTGTGGCGGAAAGCCAGCGCTTCACCGAGAAAGACCGCCTGGTCATCCCCGTGCCCCTGTACCACTGCTTCGGCATGGTCATGGGCAACCTGGGCTGCATTACCCACGGCTCCACCATGATCTACCCGGGTGAAGGCTTCGAGCCCAAATCCGTGCTGCAGGCCGTCCACCAGGAAAAAGCCACCGCCCTGTACGGCGTGCCCACCATGTTCATCGCCGAACTGGCCGAGCCGGAGTTTGAAAGCTACGACCTCTCCACCCTGCGCACCGGCATCATGGCCGGCTCCATCTGCCCGGCGGAGGTGATGAAAAAGGTCAACGGCAAGATGCACATGAAGGAAGTGCAGATTGCCTACGGCATGACCGAAACCAGCCCGGTGTCCACCCAGACCAGCGCCCTCGACCCGTTCGAGAAACAGGTCACCACCGTGGGCCGCACCCAGCCGCACCTGGAAACCAAGATCGTCGACCCGGGCACCGGCAACGTGGTGCCCCGTGGTGAGATCGGCGAACTGTGCACCCGCGGCTACAGTGTGATGCTGAAATACTGGAACAACGAAGAAAAAACCCGCGAAGCCATCGACGACGCCGGCTGGATGCACACCGGCGACCTGGCCACCATGGACGAAGACGGCTACATCCAGATCGTCGGCCGCATCAAGGACATGGTCATCCGCGGCGGGGAAAACATCTACCCGAAAGAAATCGAAGAATTCCTTTACTCCCACCCCGCCATCGAGGAAGTGCAGGTCACCGGCATCCCCGATGACAAGTACGGCGAAGAACTCATCGCCTGGGTGAAACTGAACCCGGATGCACACCCGGTGACTGGCGACGAACTGCGGGAGTTCTGCAAGGGCAAAATCGCCCACTTCAAGATCCCCAGGAACTACAAATTTGTGGATGAATTCCCGATGACCGTCACCGGGAAGATCCAGAAGTTCAAGATGCGGGAGATTTCTATTGAGGAGATGGGGTTGAAGAAGTAACCGATTCCCCTGCTCCGTTCCTACCCACAGACCCCGGCTATTTGTCGGGGTTTGTTCTTTCTGGTCCAGCCTTATACGCCTCCTGAAGCCCCATAATCATGAAGCGTGCTTCGTTATTGCGTGGTGATATTACGAGAATGCTGGCTACCAGCTTTGCAGGGCTCTGATTTTTAGGCTATTTTGGTGGTTAGGTTACAAACGAAGGTGGAATAACGGAGCTGTCAGATTTTGTTGGTGGCGTGACCGCTTTTTAATTGCTGTTGTGTGTAAATAGGTGTCAAACATTAAAAGTACATCCAAAATACTTTCTTACTGCATGCTTTTAGGTGTTAGCTCCGCATATGGATTTATGGGCATGACAGCAGAAATGGGGCTGGCTATCCTTGCTGGATCTATTGGCTTAGCTTTTACGAATATCGACAAAATTGCGAGATTCAAAGGTGCGGGCTTTGAGGCCGAAATGTGTGAAAAAGTTGTGCACAAACCGACAGGAGTAGTACATAAAGGGACTAAAGGTGGTGTAACAGGTTGTGGAGTTGACACAACAAACCACCCTGAACATTGGGCCTCATCGTCAGAAGAGATTACGTGTACCAGCCATGGTTGCAAGAACAATGCATAACAAGTCATTTCAGTTCGTTACGGCCCTCAAGGGCCTCCCCCGGACGGCTTTCAGCCGTCGCTGAATATTGAAGTTATGTGTATTTATACAGGCTGTATGCTTGAACAGTCTTTGGTCAGGGTGTAGGCTGGTTTTGTGTCCAAAATTCGTACACCAATTGGTCAGGGTAATCCTGGAATACTCGCACCCTTGAGGAGGGTTCAAGATGGCTGTCAAGCACACACCATCAGGTGAAGTTCACAGCGGTAACAAAGGCGGTAAAACTGGTTGCGGTTTCGATACCCGTGACAAACCCAGCCACTGGGTTTCATCGCATGAAAGGATCACCTGCGGCAAAAAAGGCTGCAAACACTGATTCTTACATGGTTTGCTTCCGTTGCATTGGCCTAAGATCAAGTTAAACGAGGGCAAACCACGTAACCAGTGCATTAAATTCGTTCCGGCCCAATGGTCCTCCACCGAACGGATTTTTCTCCGCTTCGCTGCGTAAAAGCCGCCGTTTTTGCAGACGTTAGCAATCCAAGCACTCCGAACCAAATATGAGGTAGAAAATATTGATTTCTATAGCAATGTTTAACAATAAAGGTGGAGTAGGAAAAACCACACTAACTTGCAACCTTGCTGCATTTTCCGCTTCGGTAATGAAGCAAAGGGTTCTAGTTGTGGATTGCGATCCCCAATGTAATGCCAGTCAATTGA
Organism: Marinobacter alkalisoli; assembly: GCF_045449795.1. Taxonomy (NCBI): domain Bacteria; kingdom Pseudomonadati; phylum Pseudomonadota; class Gammaproteobacteria; order Pseudomonadales; family Marinobacteraceae; genus Marinobacter; species Marinobacter alkalisoli. Next base: position 80,948 of record NZ_JBJJLB010000031.1, on the reverse strand, counting down.
TTATGGGGGAAGAGTTTGCAACAGACTTCTACTGGAACTCGGATCACCAAACGTCAACTACAACGATTCGAGATATTCTGAGGCCAATAGAAGATGGGGACTCTGAGATATCAAAGGAAATATGCCCAATACTCAGTTCAAAAAACAGATTCGGAGTAGACCTTTTGCCAGGGCACCCTGGATTCTCTATTGTCGAAGATAGATTGGGTGCTGCATGGCATGACCTTCTAGGAGGTGATATTGGAGGGATTCGAAAGAACAATTGGAATACCGAATTCTGCACCCATGTTGAAGATCAATACGACATAATATTTTTCGATCTAGGGCCTAGCTTGGGATCTATAAACAGAAGTGTTTTAATTGGCTGCGACTATTTTGTTACGCCAATGGGTGCCGACATTTTTAGTATTTTGGGCGTTAGAAACATTGCAAACTGGGTCGAGCACTGGGCAGGCCTTTATGAAAACAGCATAGACTTGTCGCAACAAAGAAATCCAGGTCGACTAGCTACTTACAACATTAAGGAAAGGCCCAGTGTTCTGAATGGGTACCTCGGGTACACCATGCAACAGTACATAACTAAGTCGAAGCAAGGTGTTCGGAGGCCAACTAAAGCATACGAGCAAATTATTAATTCAGTCCCAGATATTATTGAAGAATCTATGGGGCCGTTCTTTGGTGAAAACACCTCCACGGAATCAGCGAAATTGGGTGATATTCCGCACCTTTATAGTTTGATTCCGCTAGCACAGTCAGTTGCAACGCCAATTCTCGATTTAAAGTCCAGCGATGGTCTAGTCGGAGCACAATACAAACAAAGGGAAGACTACGAAAATATCATTAACACAATTGCGAAAAATCTTTATGCGAATCTTGGAGAGTCAGCATAATGGAGTGGCCGATTTCTCTTATCGAAGAACTGGCGTCACGACGCTGTATTGTTTTTTTAGGTGCAGGGGCTTCTGCTGGATGTTTATCCGCAGTGGACGGAAATAGACCGCCTACATGGGGTGGATTTCTTGAAAACTTGAAAAATAGGATACCCGCTCCTGATAGGACAGAAACTATCAATTCGCTGATAGAAAGAGAAAAATATTTGGATGCGGCGGAAGTAATACTCAACAAGCTGCCGGCTGCGGATTTTACTCGTGCCATTAGGGAGCTGTTTGTCCAGCCTAGATATGAAAAATCTAGTATTCATGAGTCGACGTTGAAAATTGATCCAAAGGTTGTGGTTACTACCAACTATGATGATGTTTACGATGCATACTGTAGAACAGGTATCGCTCAAGACGGGTACAATGTTTGTAAGTACTACGAACAACACTTAGCTACAGATTTAAGGTCTCCTGTAAGGATTATCGTTAAGGCGCACGGGTGTGTAAATGATATTTCAAGGATTGTTCTTAGTCGATCTCAATATTTTAGAGCCAAGCAAGAAAATCATGAATTCTATGCAATCCTTAACTCCCTTTTTATGACCAATACATTGCTGTTTCTCGGCTATAGCATGTCTGATCCGGATATTCAGCTAGTATTAGAAAACTCAAATATTTTTTCAAAGAGCACTCATCCTCATTATGCGTTAGTTGGTGATGACATCATTCCAGACATAGAGGAGTCGATGAGAAAAGCATATAATATCGAGTTTTTGAAATATCCTGCCGGTCAATACAATGAAGCAAACAGGTGCGTACAAGATCTGGCTGAGCAAGTTGAAGCAATGCGGGCTTCCCGTCTAACATAAATGCTAACAAGGCGTTGAGGCTATAGGAAAAGGTCGAAGGTCCATCCCGAGCTGAAAACGATCAATAAATGAGCTAAAAATAGGGCCTATTCTTAAATTCTGGAGCACTCACGATCAAAAACGCTTTCAGATTTTACGTAGGAGCGCGATCAGACAAAGGGGCGGGACTTTTTCTACAGCCTCGTTACAGGCTGGGTTCCAGATGGCAAATAGATTCCAAGGAATTTCTAATATTGAGTGGGTGTTAAGTGATACTTGAAAAAATTAAAATTGAAACGTTCAAAAAAATCAATTTTATCGAAATTGGCACCGCCTCACTAAATATTCTGGTGGGATCAAATGGGTCAGGAAAATCATCTGTTCTTCAGGCAACTCACCTCGCCGCTTGCCTGTTGCGCCAGGCAGATCGTATCAGGGCTGGAAGTACGTCAACAGTTGCAGTGATGGATTTGGACTATCTCCCAACAGACGATTATATGCGGCTTGGTCATGGTGAGAACTGGGGTAACAAAACAAATACACCTAGCTCAAAAATTACGTTTACCTTTCGTGATGAAAACAATACAGCTTTCGAAGCAGTTTGTGAAGCTAGGGCAGCAAGGAATGCTGGTATTTCCGTTACTGGCCAGCTCCCAGAGGAAGTTAGAGGACAATTCCGAGGTCAGGATACATACTTTAGTGGTTTTATTCCCGGTATATCAGGATTACCAAACAGCGAGACTAAACAATCTAAAAGAGTAGTGTTAAAAGCATGCTCTTTTGGAGATTCAAATGTGTATTTGAGAAACGCTTTGAATCTATTAAGCGAAGATGATTTACGTCAACTAGAAGCTTGGCTTGGCAGATTGATGGGCGAGGTCCAAATCCGATTAAAGTTTCGGGAAGATAGAGATCTAGTTATAAAAGCAGAAGTTGCCGTTGACGGGGTATCACATCCGATAGAACTCCTGGGAACAGGCTATCTTCAGTTAATACAGATATTTTGTTATGTTCTTCTTTTTCAGCCTAAAATATTGCTTATAGATGAACCAGATATTCATTTGCACCCTAACGTACAAGAGAAGCTAGCTTCTTCACTTTCCGAAATAGCAGCTGAAAGAGAGTTGTCGGTTGTATTAAGTACCCATTCGCCTTTCATTTTGCGTGGAGCCCCATTGAGTGCAAACGTATATTGGCTGGAGAATGGTGCGTTAGCAAATGATAACCGCGAGGCTGCTGAGATTGCTTTAGGCTGGGGGGCTTTTGGAAAGAAAGTTATTATTGTCTCTGAAGATAAGAATATAGCGTTGCTGAAGAAAATCGTTTCTCAATGGCCCGAGCTGGATAAATTTGTGACGTATCACCCCGGCCAAGGCTATAAAAATCTCATGAAGAAAGAGCAAGCGATTGAGCTTTATGAGGCTCTTGGCAGACAATACAAAATTCTTGTTCATCGAGATAGGGATTCATTAACTGATAATGAAGTTGAGCGCCTAGTTAACGATTATGAAAGTGATGGAATAAAACTTTGGTTTCCTGAGCAATCCGATATCGAAGCGTATTTTTGTTCCGCTGATTTTATTGCAGACTTAACGGGAAATGAGCTTGCAATAAGCCAAGCTTATATTGACGAGGTGATTGATCGACATGGCGTGCCCGCGAGAGATCAATTTAACAGCCAGCGGCAGGCCCATAATCAAGAATTGTACGCACAAGGGGGTAGCCCCCAAAATGATGAAGTGTGGCTACAATTTCAAGTTAAACCACTGCAGGGTTACAAAGGGAAGTACGTCTTCAATCAGCTTAAAAACGTTATCCCGGGTAATGTATTTTCAGAAACCAGCATAGTTAGTAGCGATTTTCGAGTTGATTTGGCCAATGATCTAAGAGACGAAATTGAACAATTAATCGCCATCAATTAAAGGGTAAGCCTGCAACAAGTGGAGGCACGGCGACGCTCTTTTCATTGCGCCTTCGGCTCCATTACAAGGGCGCGCATGCTGCAAGCGTAGGACTGACAGGAGCTTACAGAAAGGAATCGCTGTTGATGATTGTTCCTCTATTCCTTGATACGACTGATTGCCAACATTTCTCGAGTGATTCTCGCATAGCCATCGAAGAGGTATGTGCCGCTGCTGATCTAGAGATACGATCCCACCTTGGAGGGTTACCTCAAGATATTGAACTGGCGTGTCAAGCGGGTGAGTTCGTAATCCCAGAAACGGGTGAGATGGGCACTGCAATCGCTCCAAAGCGCGTGGGCTGGACGGTCAATTCGAAGGTGCCGGGAGGGGTGGCTGCCATCGCCTGCGCACAGTTGCGTTTCACTTTATTCCATGAGCTACATCATTTGGTAAGAGGGTGGGTCATGTATGGCGGGCCGGAGCCAACCTCCTTTATGGAAGGCGTTGTCAGTGAGGGGCTTGCAACCGTTTTTGAGCGAGATTTCGGGGGCCGTGAGACGCCTTGGGGAAAATACCCTGAAGATATAGAGGAATGGATTGCTGAGTTGCTAGAGCTGCCAGTTTCGGCGCCTTACAACCAATGGATGTTCCAGCACCCGGATGGGCGGAGTTGGATTGGGTATCGTGCGGGGACGTACATTGCAGACCAAGCTATCTTGGCGTCCGGGCTATCTGCCGCCGACTTAGCTCTTGTCCCAAGTGACGAGATATTGCGGATGTCTGGTATCCGGTAGCATTTTGGTAGGAGAGTCCAACAATGCCATGTACGCGACAAGCGCGTGATGGCGGACGTTCTAAATCATGGTGATCTTGCTGACTCTCCCCCTCAGCAAGTGCTGTACTCTATAGGGGATCTACAGAGGAGAATAATATGTCTACTACTGGAGAAAGACCTGGGAGGGGCACATACACCTGCAACAACTGCGGTGAAACAGTTACGCTCGATGATAGTTCTGATGCTTTGCCACCATGTCCACGGTGCCACGAAACGGAGTACACCCCTTAATACCATGGTAAAGCTGCCAGATTGCCTGGCAGCTTTGTTGGTTCATCATCCGGGGAAGTTTAGGTATGAAAGATGAGAAAACGTGGGAGATCACGGGTAATCCCCCATTTCTAACGAAGTTCAAAAGTAGACCACAAGCCACCATGGCCAATTTCATTTGAGGGGTAATTCCCCCTCATACCCCACTCTCAATCGCCACACTAGACCGCATCACGGCCTTATCCCGCCCCGGTGGCGCGCCAAACAGTTTGCGGTAATCGCGGCTGAACTGGGACGGGCTTTCATAGCCGACCTGGTAGCCAACACTCGCCACTTCCTGATCGCTTAACAACAGCCGCCGGGCTTCCTGCAGGCGCACCAGCTTCTGGAATTGTACGGGCGTTAACCGGGTGATGCTCTTGAAATGCCGGTGAAAGGTCGCCAGGCTCATACTCGCCATCGCCGCCAGCTCAGCCACCCGGAAGGGCTGTTGGTAGTTTGCCTGCATCCATGCCGTCACCCGGCCAATGCGGGCGGTGTCGCTGTCCTTCAGGCCGATCTGCTGCAGGGCCGGCCCCAGCGGCGAACGCAATACACGCCAACAGATTTCCCGGCGGACAAGCGGCTCCAGTACTTCACGGTCCTCCGGTTGATCGAGCAACCGCAGCAGGCGGATGACAGGATCGTACAGCTCATCCGGCATCCCGGCCGTGACCAACGCCGGCTGTTTTGGGCCCCGATACGCCATTTCCGGATGGGTCACCAGCAGCTCGGAAATCATCGCCGGATCAATCGACAGACTCAACGCCAGATACGGCTTATCGGGGGCGGCCTGCACGATCCGGGAGTTCACCGGCACATTGACGGACGCCAGCAGGCACTCGCTCTGTCGATAATGAAACGCCGACTCTCCAACCGCCGTCACCTTGGCCCCCTGCAATACGATGCAGAACGAGGTCTGGTATAGGGCCCGGATGGTGCCGCTGGGTTCCAGGGCGCGGGTCAGGCGCAAACCGTCGATCGCGCTCTCCGGGCCATGGGTCAGCCATTGCTGCTCGACAAGATCACGGAGCCGGCTCAGGGATGGGTTGTCCGGTTGCATTGGAATGACGTTGGGCTGGACGGTCATGGTGGTCTCCTGTTCTGGTGGAATCATAGACTGTCCGGCGCCGCACTTCAGCAGGGGCATCCCCGGGCTGATATCAGGTTGAGAGGATTGTGCAATCCTCTGAGAGTTTCCGCCAGCCCGATTGGCCATGCGTCACCTAGTATGAACCCACGACCCTGCCCTGGCAGGTTCTTCCACAATGAAGAGGTGATCGGCTATGACAACTCCCAACCTACCCCAATCCACCCATGACGCGCCCCTGCACCTGAGAACGCTGGGCAACTCGGGACTGTTTGTATCGGAACTGTGCCTGGGCACCATGACCTTCGGCGGCGGGGACGACATGTGGGGGCTGATCGGCCAGTTGCAGCAGGAACAGGCCGATGAGCTGGTGAAGACTGCCCTGGAGGCGGGCATCAACTTTATCGATACCGCCAACGTGTACGGTGGTGGCGCCAGTGAGCGCATCGTTGGCCAGTCCCTGAAGAATCTGGACGTCCGCCGCGAAGATGTCGTACTGGCCACCAAGGTGCTCGGCCCGATGGGCGAAGGCCCCAACGCCCGCGGCGCCTCCCGTGGCCACATCATGAGCGAGTGCAAGGCCAGCCTGCAGCGACTGCAAACCGATTACATCGACCTGTACCAGATCCACGGCTTCGACCCGGCCACGCCGATGGAAGAAACCCTGGAAGCGCTGAATACCCTGGTGCAGCACGGCCATGTCCGTTACGTCGGCCTGTCGAACTGGGCCGCCTGGCAAGTGATGAAAGCCGTTGGCATTACCCGGGCCCGCCGCCTGTGCCCGATTCTGTCATTGCAGGCCTACTACACCCTCGTGGGCCGGGATCTGGAGCGGGAAGTGATCCCCATGCTGGAGTCGGAGAACATCGGCCTGATGGTGTGGAGCCCGTTGGCGGGGGGCTACCTGTCCGGCAAGTACGAAGGGCCGGACGTCTCCGAGGAAAACCGGCGCGCCAAATTTGATTTTCCGCCCGTCAACCGGGAGCGTGGCAGCGCGGTCATCGCCACGATGCGGGAGATCGCCGCCGGCAAGCAGGTCGACGGCCAGCCCGTCAGCGTGGCTCAAACCGCGCTTGCCTGGCTGCTGCACCAGAACGCGGTGACCAGCGTCATTGTGGGCGCCAAGCGGGGCGACCAGTTGCGGGACAATATCCTGGCAGCACAAATCCGGTTCTCAGCCGACGAACTGGCGGCCCTGGACGAGGTCAGCCGCCTGCCGGCGGAGTATCCGGGCTGGATGCTGGAGCGACAGGGGGAGTATCGGGCGCATAGGCAGGGGTGATGATTTGAGTTCACTCTTTGTCAGGAATCTGATATCCATTTAGAGTCTTATCAATCAGGGCAGATTGAGCTTCGAGGATTCTATGATGCAACAAGACACGAGGTCTGAGTTCAACGCGCGGCTGCTTCAGCCGAAGGGATCGGGTAGTGGCAGCGCGTGGGCTTTCGTCATCCTGCCCCATGAAGCAAGCGCAAAGCTTCCGAGACGTGGTCGGGTCACTGTAATGGCATCGATTAATGAGCACGGTTTCCAGGCCTTGCTCGAGCCGGATGGCCAGAAAAGTCACTGGCTTCGGATTGATGAAGATCTGCTTGAAGCTTCACACGCACGAATAGGGGACGAGGCCCACTTCGAAATTGCAGCCGTGGAGCAGGAACCTGAGCCGGAAGTACCTGCTGACCTGGCGCAAGCTCTGGAAGCTGCCCCTGAATCCCTGGCTACGTGGAATTCAACAACGCCAATCGCACGCCTCGATTGGATTCATTGGATTACGTCGGCCAAACAGGCAAAAACCCGCGTGAAGCGCATCAACGATGCATGTGACATGCTTGCCTCTGGCAAGAAGAGGGTTTGCTGCTTTGATCCATCGGGGTTCTACAGCAAGGCATTCAGTGCGCCGCAGATTGAGGAATAGACACGTCCAGTTACTCGATACCTGGCATGGCGATGTATCCCGGCAGTGCCTTGATACGGTCGATCCACGCCCGGATCGCTGGGTAGGGTTCAAGCAACACGCCCCCTTCCCAGCCAACGGCGATGTAGGGGAACACGGCGCAGTCGGCAATGGTCGGACGGCCCAGAGCCAGCCAGGCATGCTGGTTCAGGTGCTGCTCGATCAGGGGCAGAACCCGTGCGCTGACCTCCAGTGCGTGCGCCTTGTCCAGAGGATATTCGAACTTGTCCACCAGCCGGGCGACGTTTGGGCCGTTGTGGATTTCGTTGGCAGCGGTGGACAGCCACTGCATGATCTCGCCCTGGTGGGCGGCCGCATCTGGCCACCACTGATGGCCGCCATACTGGCGTGCCAGGTACACCAGGATCGCCTGGGAATCCCGCAGCACCAGGTTCCCGTCGGTCAGTACCGGCACCTGGCCCCAGGGGTTCAGGTCAATGAACGGTGAGCGCTTGTGGGCGCCGCCGGGCAGATCCACCGGTTCCCGTTCCAGCTCAATGCCCGCCAAAGCGGCAAACAGACGAACTTTGTAGCAGTTACCGGAGAGTTCCAGGTCGTACAGTGTCATGGTCGGTTCCTCCTCAGGATGTGGGTGTGTGGCTTGATATGTCGTCGTGGGGCGCCGGTTCAGGCAGCAGCTGGTTAAACTCCAGCACGTTTCTGTCCGGGTCGCGGATGAACAGGGTGATCCGACGCGGGCCAAGGCGATGGATGCCTTCGGTGATGGGAATGCCCGCCTGATCAAGCCAGTCCTTCAGGGCGTAGAGGTCGTCCACCACAAAAGCCGGGTGGGTGACGCCGGGCAGCTTGATCGGCTCGTCCAGAAGGACATTCCTGCCGTGGGGCAATCGCGTGGCATTGAAAATCAGGTTGATACGTACGCCATCGGTCGTTTCCATTTCATTGGCCTCGTACTGGCCGAAACGACGCACCTCCTGGAACCCGAGTTGCTCATAAAAAGCGACCGCCTCCTGACGATCGCTCACCCGGATACCGACATGGTCATATTGATGAATGCGCTGAGGTTGTTTCATGGCTGACTCCGTATGGGTGACGTTGTGTTGCCAGTAAACGCCTCTACACGGATTCAATAAATGCCGCGGACCTGTTAGGTTTATTCAGGTTTTTGCACAAATCCCCTGTGAGCGGCTGCGGAAGGTATCTGACAATGGACAAACTCAAGGCAATGAGCACCTTTGTCGCCATTGTCGACGAGGGCAGTCTGTCCGCCGCCGCCAACAGACTGGACCGGTCCCCGGCCGCTGTGGTGCGGACCCTTGCCACACTGGAAAAGCACCTTGGCGTTCGCCTGCTGAACCGCAGCACCCGTCGCATTGCGTTAACGGACGAAGGCCGTGATTACCTGCTGCACAGCCGGCAAATACTTGCGGATATCGAGGCGATGGAGGTCCGGCTCGACAGCTGCCGTGCCAACCCGGCCGGCAAGCTGAGGATCACCGCCCCGGAAACGTTCGGACGCCTGCACCTGGCGCCGTTGCTGAACCAGTGGCTCAAGCAGAATCCTGGCATGAGCGCTGAACTGACCCTGGACGATCATATTGTGGATATGATCGAGCAGGGGTTTGATCTGGCGTTGCGTATCGGCCATCTCGCCGATTCTTCTCTGGTGGCTCGGGTGGTCGGTAGCACTCCATACGTAATCTGTGCGAGTCCGGCATTGATCGGGCAGATGGGAACGCCCACCCACCCCAGGCAGTTGTCAGACTGGCCGACTGTGTGCTTCGACCCCTCGGGAGAGGTATGGCAGTTTCAGGTAGATGGGGAGCCCTGGGAGCAGCGCGTCCATCCCGTTGTCAGTGTCAACAGGATCGAGGCAGGGCTTGACGCCGCCCGGGACGGCCTCGGCCTCTGCCGGGTGCTGGGTTACCAGGCGCAGAAAGACGTTGAATATGGCACGTTGGTACCGGTCCTGGCCGACTACATCATGTCGGAACTGCCTGTGCAGTTTGTTTTTCCCCACAGCCGCCTGCTATCACCGAGGGTAAGGCACTTTCTGGAATCGGTGGTGGAACCGTTGCAGCAACGCATTAAGGCCATACCATAATCCGGTGGAGTGGAATAAAGGAGGGTTTGCTGCTTTGATCCATCGGGGTTCTGCAGCAAGGCATTCAGTGCACCGCAGATTGAGGAATAGAAAAGTCGAGCAGCCTAACCTTTGAAACTGGGCAATCCGTTGCGGGCGCGCCATTCCGCAACAATCTCTACGATACGCTCAGGCGTTGAATCCTCAGGATTCTCAGGGTAGAAAATCAGGTCAGATCCATCTGGGTGCTGTGATAAATCCTCGAACTGGTCGACGAGTTCATCGTGGGTATCCCGACGCCCCTTCACATCAAAGATTTTCTCCAAAAGACTGAGGAATTCCTCTCGAGTCATGTCTTCAATTCGGATGCTGCCCATATTGGATTTATGCCCTGAAACAGGCTTTGCCCTGTTCTCGATACCACTTTTTTAGTTCGTCGATCACACCCTCGGGTGAATCATCGCGATTGCCAGGCGGGTAGAAAATCAAATCACTTTTCTCGGGGTGCTCGATGATCTCATTGAATCGTTGCACGAACTCATATTCCTCAGCTTCCGTCATATCGCCGTCCCAGAATTCCTTGAGGATTTCCAGAAACTCGTTCTCCGAGTATTCGATTAAATGCCCCTTATCCAGCTTCATATGGGCTTCCCATGTATTAGCTCAATAAGCCGGGCAATCCGTTCCGGGCGCGCCATTCTTTGACGGTTTCAAGGATTCGCTTTGGCGTTGCGTCAGCCGGATTCTCTGGGTAATAGATCAAATCAGACCCCGACGGGTGTTCCGTAATCTGGATAAAGTGCTCCAGTAACTGATCCTGATACTCCTCCGACCCATTGGCCTCAACTATGTCGACCAATAGCTCAAGAAACTCCGATTCCGTGTAATCACTGAACTGGTTTTTAACCTGGTGGCGACTGACGCCGCTGGGAAGCAAACTGGCCAACTCTTTTTCAGGGCACTGATCCCTTTGGCCTTCAATCATCAACGCTTCGTGGAGCGCAAGCGAATGCGGGCTAATAATTTTAGTCACGTCCATGTTCTCGCAAAGGTTTGTTAATCGGCAGTTCCATGCCTAAAGGTGCCCCCAATTTACTGAATTTTCTGCCCTGGTCCAAGTCCCGGCCAGGACGCCCCGGAACCAGCCCCTCACCTCATCGCAGGGGGTTCTCCGGACAATCGCACTTCGTGATTACGTTGTGATATTACAGAATATTACCCATCGGCATGGCACGCCTTTAATTTTCCCACTATTTTGTTGGTTGGTTTGAACACAAAAGCGTAATAATTCAGCGGTCACGTTTCTGTAGTCAGTGTGACCGCTATCCAATTGCTGCATTCAGGGAGATGGACCTTTGAGCAACCTAACAGGGAAGTGTTTGTGCGAAACGGTGAGCTATGAAATTGAAGGGCGACTCGGCCCTATTTTCAATTGTCATTGCTCCAAGTGCCGGCGGTGGCACGGTGCTGCTTTCCGCACTCGCGCCTCGATTCGTAGTGATCAGTTTCGGTGGCTGTCGGGAGAGCACAATCTCACACCGTATGCATCTTCCGAGAACGTCACCAAGTACTTTTGCAAGACGTGTGGTTCACCTTTAATCAGTACCTATAAGGATCGTCCGGAAGTTGTCGGCATCCCACTTGGTGGGCTGGAAGGTGACATCGATGGTGAGCCCGAGGCCCATATTTTTACGGGTTCAAAGGCAAACTGGCATCAAATCACAGACATGCTGCCACAGTTCGACAACTGGCCAGACAGTGAGTCCCGAGTCAGAGAGACAAAGGCATAACCATGCCAGTCACGGCTACGGCATTGGCCCCATTAACACTGGCGTCACACGGCGACAGCCATGCCTTATGAGTTCGGTAAAATTAAGGGCACTTCAACAAAAAGATAGAGCAGCTGTTGTGTCGATGCTGGGAGATTCCAGGGTGATGAGGTTTCTGGGACCTCGTCGCCCGCTTACAGAAGACGAAGCGAATTCCTGGTTCAGAAATGCGCTCGACAATCCTTCCCGGTTTGTTATCGCGGAGGCTGATACCGATGAATTCATTGGGTTCTGCGGCATCAAAGAAATAAACGATGTGCTCGATTTTGGTTACTTCATCAGATCGGAGTTCTGGGGAAAAGGCATTGCCGCCAAGGCCTGTCAGTTAGCCGTTGAAAAGCTGGCCACAGAGGTGGATTTAGAGGCGGCCCAGGTTTTCATCGCCGAGGATAACGTAGCCAGCCAGAAAGTAACCGAAAAATTGGGTTGGCAAGTAAAACAGGTTGGTTACAAGGATGGAGAGCATGGCCGATACTACCGAATCACTCTGTAACCGGGAGCAATTTATCAGTCCTCAGCCATTGTGATCCCTGTCAGGGCATTCAACATTCGGAGAAATTCATGTCAGAAATCGCCAACACCCCCAAACCACCCTATTACGCCGTCATTTTCAGCAGCCATCGCACGGACGGTGACAACGGCTACGCCGAAATGGCCGAACGAATGGCGGAGTTAGCTGCCGAGCAGCCAGGCTTTTTGGGCATGGAGTCCGCCAGGGAGAATCTGGGCATTACGGTTTCCTACTGGGAAAGCCTTGAGGCCATCCGCAACTGGAAGAAGAACGCCGAGCATCAGGAGGCCCAGCGGATTGGTCGTCAGCAATGGTATTCCAGCTTTCGGGTCCGGATAGCCAAGGTCGAGCGTGAATACGGTTAAGAGCGAATGATGTTGTGTCGATTTCACATGTTCCGGTTCGACTAGATAGGGAGTCGCGAGAACAAGCGCAGTCACTCAACAAACTTTAGGAGAACAACAATGTCTCGAATGATTTTTGTGAACCTGCCGGTAACGAACCTGGAAGCATCGATGGCTTTCTACAAATCGATCGGCTTCGAGAACAACCCTCATTTTACAGACGATACTGCTGCGTGCATGGTGTGGAGCGAGGCAATTAACGTCATGCTGCTTACACACGACAAGTGGCGCACCTTCACAAATCGCCCCATCCCACCCTCAACGTCTAGCGAGGTGATGCTTGCGATATCCTGCGACAGTCGCGAGACGGTCGATGCCATGAACGAGGCGGCGGCTGCGAACGGCGGCACAGCGGACATCAATCCCGTTCAGGAGCTTGGTTTTATGTATAACCGTAACCTCGCGGATCCCGACGGCCACGTTTGGGAAACAATGTGGATGGACCCGGCAGCAATGCCTCCGAACGAATCAACAGCCTGAAGGAAGGTGTGAGACACCCTCTCAGGAAAAGGCCTGATACCCCTGAGCGCCTCAAGGTCGCTCCATGTGCCAGGATAATGCCCAGGAATCGGATGACTGCTTGTCAGCAAGCCGCCGCCATGCTTCACTTTCCGGACGCGTACCCCAACCGGAGACTAGTTTATGTCCAACCCTGTCACTGTCAGTTCCTTACGGCCACAAAGTGCCCGTCAGTTGTGGCTGTTGCTGCTCAGTGTTTTGTTTCTGGGCGGGTGTTCCTCGGTGTACTACAAAACCATGGAAAAATTCGGGTATGAAAAGCGTGACATCCTGGTGGACCGGGTGGAAGACGCGCGGGACAGCCAGAATGACGCCCAGGAAACCTTCCGCTCATCTCTGGAGCGCTTCCAGAGCGTCGTGGATACGCCGGATACCGAACTCAAGGATCGGTATACTGAGATCAGCGATGCCTACGAAGACAGCAAGTCGAGTGCGGAGGACGTCCGCGATCGCATCGACAAGGTGGAGGAGGTTGCAGAAGATCTGTTCGATGAATGGGAAGATGAACTGGATCTCTACGAAAGCGCCTCTCTGCGACGCAACAGCGAACAGCAGCTTGATGAGACCCGGGCGCAGTACAGTCAACTGATCACCCGTATGCACAAGGCTGAAGATCGCATGGAGCCAGTATTGCAGGCCTTCCAGGATCAGGTGCTGTATCTCAAGCATAACCTGAACGCCCAGGCGATTGGTTCCCTGGAGAACGAGCTGGTGAGTATCCGTCAGGACGTGGATGAATTGATTCGCAATATGGAACAATCCATCGACGAGTCCGAAGCCTTTATCCGGCGCTTCCGCGAAGGCGGGTAACGCCTGCCGCGACATCGCGGCACCCGCGAGCGGCACCACCCTGTTGCGCGCCGCCGAGGCTTGCAAAGACAAGGGAGTCGAAGCTATGGAGCGCCAAAACGCCGACCCTGCACTCGAGCTGGCATTGAGACAGTTTGATGAGGCGCTAGCGGACTTCGCCCGCGCCCGTCTGGCCGATCCCAGGGCCTCCAGCCTTGGGCTGCTGGAGCGCGCCCGAATGCTGATGACGCTGCCGGGCGGCTTTGACGCCCTGTACCGGCGGGTCCGCCCGCTGGAATCCGCTGGCATCTTCGGCGCCAGCGACTGGGCGCAGCCGGCCATCCTGCAGCCGGCACTGGCCAAGCACTCCCTGCGCGAGGCCGGGCCCGTTACGACCATCGTAGAGGCCATCAGCGAGCTACGGATGCTCGCTGTCACCCTGGGTGATTACTTCCATCCCGGCATTTCTGCGGAACAGGCTCGCCATTTCCTGACCCAGGTTATGGCGTTGAACCTGGATCTGCTGTCTGGCCAACTCACGGAAGCTGATCGGGAGCGCCCGAAACAGCTCGGGCTGATTGTCCAGGAACTCTACCGATATCTGATTTCCCATCTTGGCTATGAGAGCCTGCTGGACAGCCTGGTGGAGGAAGTCTGGCGGTTGCTGGACCAGGGACCAGTGCAGGTTGACAGCATCTGCGAGATGATCGATCAGATCGCCAAGTGCCTTTATGACCCCAAGATAAAAACCACCGGCAACGACGCCGCAACCCGCCTGGTCAACGCCCTGTTTGCACCCACACCAGCCAGCGCCGAAGACCCGGGCCTGCAGATCTATGAGCAACGGCTATCGGAGATGGACGACGCAGAACTGTCTTCCGAAGCCACGTGCTTTGCCCGCAGCATGCACGACACCGGTCTGGCCTCCCCTTACCACGCGGTTATGCTGAGGTTCCTCCGCGACAGTGACCAGGACGATCTGATACCCGACACACTGGGGCTGACCATGACCGGCCTGGACGATCTTTACTGCTACACCGAACTGGTCCATGCCCTGATTGACGAGGCCATATACCCGGAAACCTGCCAGGCCGTTTATGGCCTTACCATGATGCTGGAGCGTGGTTCTCTGTTCACGCCCTCCGTGGCCCAGGCCCTGTGGCGGCAAATCAAACTCCACCTGTCAGTGGAGACCGCACACACCCTGCAAGAGGTCTTTGGCATTGCCCGGCCGCCCCGGGTATTCCTGCTGGCCGGTGTCATCAATCTTTTGGGGCAACCGTTGGGTGTGGGCCAGGGCAACAACCCCACCTGCCAGTCCGCAATCG
The DNA here is from genome assembly GCF_045449795.1 of Marinobacter alkalisoli. Taxonomy (NCBI): domain Bacteria; kingdom Pseudomonadati; phylum Pseudomonadota; class Gammaproteobacteria; order Pseudomonadales; family Marinobacteraceae; genus Marinobacter; species Marinobacter alkalisoli. The sequence goes on along the minus strand of NZ_JBJJLB010000031.1, from coordinate 65,765 downwards.
GTCTGTCGATGTGGGCGTCCAACGAGGCCGATTACCTGCTTCAGGTACTGGCCTGGGCGGCCCGGGACAACGAAGTGCTGAGCCGCTTCGAGGGCCAGAACGTCTCTTCCAGAGATCTGGAGCCCGGGCTGGTCGACGGAACGCCGGTCGATGTGGACCCGGTCTCGCTGATCCTTATCCCCCACCTGGATCGCATCTACGGCGAAATGTGGCGCCGTTGTGAAAACCGGGATGACGATGCCCACCGCTGGATCAACCCGGAATTCTATGGCTGGTGGGTCAGCCAGGGGTTCCGTGTGGTGGCCGATATCCACACTGGCGAGGTGCGCGACTACGAGGGCTTCATCCGGCACTTCTATGCCAGCTACCACCCTTTCTACAACGGGAACATGCCAGTGATCCACGCCCAGCCGGCCGGCATTGCCGTCACGGACAGCGCTGCCCGCTACGTAGGCCGCCACGCCATCAACATCCTGAGGGTCGGGCTCAGCCCTCAGGACCAGATGCGGGTCTACTTCTTCAACCCCAACAACGACAGCGGCCAGGACTGGGGCCAGGGAATTACCTGCTCCACCCAGGGCCACGGCGAATTTCGCGGCGAAGCCTCCCTGCCCATCGCCGAGTTTACCTCTCGCCTGTACGCATTCCATTACGACACCCTGGAACTGGGTGACCTGTCGGCAGTACCAGATGCCGAAGTCACCCGTATTATGGAGCTTGGCTACACCAGCTGGGCGGCCTCGCCTGAGAATTCACCACGCTGAGGGCACCGGCATCGCGCCTTCAGGCGCGCCGCACCATCTGCCGGTACCAGCGGTGGCCCAGCCAGGCGGAGGCGGTGATGTAGGGAATGGCGGCCAGCACCCACATGATCAGTCCCGCCAGTTGCTGGTCCACCAGATCGCGGGCCTCGCCGTAGAGGGGGTCGCGGGCAAAGGTCAGCAGCGCGCCGAGAAACCCCGTGTGCATCAGAGTGAACAGCAGTGCAAAGAGCGCCCAGGGCGCGCGGCGCAAACTGGCGTTGAGCACGGACCACCAGAAGAGGCCGGCGGTGAGTAGAAAGCCAGCGTGTTCAATGATGTGCCACCAGGGATCGTCCACCGCCAGCATGTAGAAATAAGGCAAGTGCCAAAACCAGATGACCAGCCCGTGCAGGTAGGCACAGATTACCGGATGGGCGCCCAGACGCAGCAAGAAGTACCCTGACCTGGTGGCAATGCGGCCACTGGCGGCGGCCAATTGCGGCAGGGGCCGACACAGCACCCACAGGGGCGCGATCACCACCATCAGCAACATATGCTGCACCATATGTGCTGCCGTGCTGGTTTCTGCCCAGTGATCCAGCGGCCCCAGCAAGGCCAACACGACCAGCCCCGTCGTGGCATGAAAACACAGCACCCTGGGCCAGGAGGCAGGGGCGCGCCGCCCGCCCCAGAGATAACACAGCCAAAAAACACCCAGCACCAGTGCACTGGACCAGGCGGCCCACTGCTCGGCGCCGCTGATGGTTAGCGGGTTGTGGGCGGCAGCGGAGGGACTCAAAAGCGCCAGCCCCAGTCCGGACCAGAGGGCCAAATGCACGGTAGGAAGACCAGCACTGGCAGCCTCACCGCAAACGTGGTCAGGGCCAAGACCAGATGCACCCCGGCACCGACGAGTCATGACAACGGCCCCCAGCCCAGGGGCAACAGCACAAAGGCCGCCAGACTCAGCCAGAAAATGCCCAGGGTGTAGAGCCAGAAGGGCCAGACCACCATGGGCTCGTAGGGGTGGGCGGCGTTCACATAACCGAAGCGCACCCGCAGCGCCTGCAGCGCGGTAATCAGGGTGCCCAGGCCGCTGTGAAACAGCAGGTAGAACAGCATCACCAGCAGCATGGCGTCGTGGGAGGTTTCGGTTGCCGCCAGCGGCGCGGTCAGCAGCACCCAGACCAGCAACAGCCAATGGGCCAGCCCCAGCGCCGCCGTCTGCCAGAGGCCAGCGGCCAGGTGCCGGTCGTCGCGCCGTCGCAGGTGCCGTATCAGGCGGCCGTAGCGCAATACGGCGAGGCTCAGCAACACTCCGCAGGCGAATAGCGGCCAAAAGGCCAGAGGACTCTGCTTGGGCAGTGACCAGTGCTCAGCCACGATCCAGAGGTAGAACCAACCAAAAAGCAGCGATATATAGAGCGTGCCGTTGGCCATCAGTGTTACCACCATACCCCAGAGGCCGGGGCCGTCAAAGGTGCGCGAGTGCCAGCGCAGGTCCTGTGGCTCGTGGTTGTCCGGTGGCGCGGCTGTGGGGTGGGCGCCGTTCTCCCAGCTCCAACGCAGCAGAAAGAAGGCCGCCAGCGCAGAGCCCGCCAGCGCCAGCGGGTAGAGACGCAACAGCAGGCTGATGCATACCAGCGCCAGCGCAAGCGATGCCTGTAGCGGCCGCCAGGAGTTGGACGGCACCAAAATAATTTCCCGCAGTTTGCCGGTGATGGCGTCGGTGCCATAGATCTCGCGCTTGCCGTGGCGGGTATCGGTGAGGCCGAACTCCCCCCGGGCGATCCGCTCGGGTAGTTGCGGTTGCTCCCACAGGGGATGGCGACTGGTCACCGGCGCCAGGCTGAGGAAATTGTAGTTGTCCGGCGGTGTGGCGGTGGCCCACTCCAGGGTGTCGGCCTGCCAGGGGTTTTTCGGGGCGCGCCGACCCACAAAAAAGTGCAGGGTCACATCCAGGATGATGGCCGCGATCCCCGCGGCCATGACAAAGCTGCCGATGGAGGAGAGCAGGTTCAGCCAGTCCCAGCCCAACCCGGCCTCGTAGGTGTAGATGCGCCGCGGCATGCCCAGCAGGCCGGTCAGGTGCATCAGCAAAAAGGTGACGTTGAAACCGATAAAAGTCAGCCAGAAACCCCAGCGCCCGAGGCTCTCGGACGCCATCCGCCCGGACAGGTGCGGCAGCCAGTAATAGAGCCCCGCCATCAGCGGGAAGAACATGCCACCCACAAGTACATAATGCATGTGCGCCACCACAAAGTGGGTGTCGTGCACCTGCCAGTTGAAGGGCACCAGCGCCAGCATCACCCCGGTGAGCCCGCCGCAGACAAACACCACCAGAAAACCCAGCAGCCAAAGCATGGGCAGGCGGTAGACCACCCGCCCGGTCCAGAGTGTGGCCAGCCAGGCAAACACCTGCACCGCGGTGGGCACCGCCACCAGCATGCTGGACACCGAGAAAAACGCCAACGCCAGTTGGGGAATACCGACGGTGAACATGTGGTGCACCCAGAGGCCGAAGCTGATAAAGCCGGTGGTTATAATCGACAGTACGATCCAGCGATAGCCCACCAATGGGCGCTGGGCAAACACCGGCAGCAAGGTGGAGACAATCCCCGCCGCCGGCAGGAAAATGATATACACCTCCGGGTGGCCAAATAGCCAGAACAAATGCTGCCAGAGCAGCGGGTCACCGCCGCCGGCCACGGCGAAAAAGGGCATGCCGGCCGCGCGTTCCAGCTCCAGCAGGATGCTGGCGAGAATCAGCGGCGGAAAACCGAACACGATCATCAGCGCCATGGCCAGTATGTACCAGGCGAAGATCGGCATCTGAAACAGCGCCATGCCCGGTGCGCGGGTGCGCAGGATCGACACCGTCAGCTCGATGCCCGCCGCCATGGCGGAAATCTCTACAAAGGTAATGCCCAGCAGCCAGAAATCCGAGCCCGACCCCGGTGAAAACTCGGCACTGCTCAGCGGCGTGTACATAAACCAGCCGGCGTCCGGCGCCACACCCAGCAACAGGCTGGAGAGAATGATCAGCCCGCCAAACAGGTAGCAGTAATAGCCCAGAGCGGTCATGCGCGGGAACACCAGATCCCGGGTGCCGATCATTTTTGGCGTCAGGTAGATGGCCACCCCCTCCAGCACCGGGATAGCGAACAGGAACATCATCACCGTGCCGTGCATGGTGAATAGTTGGTTGTACAGCTCCGGGGCGATGATCTGTTGTTCCGGCAGGGCCAGCTGCGTACGCAGCAACATTGCCAAAAGTCCACCCACCAAAAAGAAAAACAACCCGGTAAGCATAAAACGCAGCCCCACCGTGGTGTGGTTGACCGTCGTCAGCGCTCCCCAGCCGGGCCGGTTGGCCCAGATGGCCGCCATGGACTGCTGCAAGTTGCCCTGCGGCTCGTCACTCATTGGTTTGTGTCTCCCCCAGCCAGCGGGCAAAGTCGCCGGGCGGCAGTGCCGTCACCACAAATTGCATGTGTGCATGGCCGGTACCGCAGAATTCGACGCACTGGCCACGGTACTCACCCGGCTCGTCGGCGTATAAACGCAGCGTGTTGGTGTGTCCCGGTATCAGGTCCGTCTTGCCGCCCAGGCGCGGCACCCAAAAGGAATGCACCACATCCTCGCTGGTCAATTGGATATCCACAGGTGTCCCGGCGGGAATATACACCCGGTTGCGCAACTCGATATCGGTGCCCGGATAACGCACCTGCCACCACCACTGGTGACCTGTCACTTCAATCTGCACTGCCTTGCCCCCGGGTGGCGGCAGCGGCAGCATCCGGTGGCCCAGGGGAATGCCAAAGGCCAGTATCACCGCAATACTACCCAGCGGCAGCGCCAAACCGCCCCCGAACAGGCACCAGCGCCCTACTTTTTGCTGCTGGCGCTCGCTCCAGTCCTGGGGCGGCCTGCGCAGGGCGTATAACCACAGCCCAACAACAGCGGCCAGCACCAAGGTGAAAAAAATGGCCATACCCCACCATAACCAAACGGCGTAAGTGGCCGAGGGGCCGGCGGGATCCAGGGTAGAAAAGGGCCCGCTGCAGCCGGCTATCAGCGGCGCCAAGGTGATAACTGCGCCCCAGCCTGCTAGGCTTTGGGGAAAGGACGCATTGCTGCCAAAGGATGCCTGACATCCAATTTTTGGAGGCAGTGCATGAGACCGGACGTTCGCGCGCGACTGATACCGACCGACAAAGCCCAGCCGATATTCAGCCGGATGGCGATACTCGGCCATCCGCTGCACCCCATGCTGATTCATTTTCCGGTGGCGGCACTGGTGAGCGTGATCGCCACAGACCTGGCTTATGTGTTCACCGCAGACGACTTTTGGGCCCGGGCCGGACTCTGGCTTACCGGGGTGGGTGCTCTGGGTGGCTGGGTTTCCGGCACCGCCGGGCTGGTGGATCTGGTGAGCGTGCCGCGCATCCGCCGCCTGATCACCGCCTGGTGTCACGCTATTTTTGCCGTGATGCTGTTGTCGCTGGCCACCCTCAACTGGCTGCTGCGTGTGGGGGAACCCGCCGCCCGGATATGGCCCTGGGGACTGTACCTTTCCCTTTTTTGCGGCGCGCTGATTACCATAACCGGTGTGCTCGGCGGGCGTCTGGTGTACGAGTTTGCGGTGGGTGTAGACACCGACCATGAAGCGAAAAAATCCCGGCCGTCGCGCGAAGATTAACCCGTTATACACCCGCATCACGGCTGCACCTCCCACCGATCTGACTGTGTTTCCAGCCACTGGGGCGCGCCTGGTTTGGCCAGCACCAGCCAGAGAACAGCGCCCATCAGCAGTATCTCCACCGTCAGCAGTGCAGCGCTCCAGCGGCGCGGATGTTGAACCCGCCCGGCCTCACAGCGCAATATCAGCAGGCCCGTCAGGACATGGCACACCACCAGCGCCGCCACTAATGTCAGCTTGGCAATCAGCCAGAAAGCGGTGGTGCGATTGAGTACAAAGACAAGGGTACCGAAAACAATAGCGGCCAGGGCGGCCGGCGTGGCCACCAGCGTGAACAGCCGACGGGCCAGGGAGTCTTCTTCGGCAGGGAATTCATACAGATTGAGCTGTCCACAATGGCGGTCGACAATCAGCGTGGACAGATACAGTAATGTCACCGCCCAGAGCAACAGAGCGGCCATGTGTAACACCAGAATTCCCAGCATTCGGCGACAGCCCTCCATTGCTACCTGCCTGTGCAGCCCAGTATAGGAGTTAATTGAGGGGGCGTCCCCCTATTGCTGTTCAGTGGCGATCGAAAGCTTCCCCGATAAGGTGGACGCCCACTTCGCTGCGCCACATGGGCACCGCCATAAAAAAAGCGTTATGCTCGTTGAGAAAGGGAGTTGTGAATGAGGCTCTACTATGGTCGGCGGAGTGATGACAACACCAATACGAACGGCGGTTCTGGTTGTTTCTGTGCTGGCCGCCCTGCTCATTGCAGCCGCCCTGGTGGCCTGGTTAATGGTTGATACCGACCAGGTCAAGAAACGGCTTGAGGCCGGGCTCAGCGAAACCCTGAACATGGATGTGCAGGTCGGTCAGCCACTGCACTTCGGCCTGCTGCAGGGGCCGAACGTCACAATCGCAGATCTCAAAGTAAGCAGACAAGGGCAGGTAGTGGCCACTGCCGAAAGCGTCAGTGTGGGGCTTGCCACCTTCAGCCTGCTGACCGGTGATGTGCACCCGATTGACCTCCATATAAAGCGGCCGGAACTGGTGGTCGAGCGTTCCAGTTCGGGTGTGTTCAACATTTACGAGCCCGAACCGGGGGAGCTCGACAAACTGTCGTTGCAAAGGTTGCGGGTGTCCGATGCCCGGCTTACCTACCTTGATCAGACCACGGAAAAGAAATGGCTGATGGAACAATGCGATCTGGATCTGAGCACCATCCGCCATAACGGTGGCACGCTGGAGCAAGTGCTTGAGAGCCTCGCTGCCGAGGGCAAGGTGCAATGCGGCTCGCTCAGCCAGGATCGGCTCAGGGTTTCCGAATTGTCGGTGGAGATCCGTGGCGACAACGGCCTTTTCGAACTGGAACCCATTAGCGCGATTGCTCTCGGAGGAACGCTCTCGGGGCGGATCGAAGCCGACCTTTCGTCCCGAGCCCCCGCTCTTAGCCTTGAAAACCGGCTTGCTGCATTCGATTTCGGTGCGTTCATGAACATGCTGAATCCGGATCAAGTCGCCGCTGGCAACCTTGATCTTGATCTGGCCCTGAGTGCCCAAGGCAGCAACTGGCTGGAATTCCGACAGAGCGCCACGGGCACGTTCAGTCTGAACTCCGGGGAACTTACCTTTGATGGGTATGACCTGGATGAGGAACTGGAGGATTATGCCGAAACCCAACGCTTCAACCTGATCGATGTTGGTGCGGTATTCCTTGCCGGGCCCGTAGGTCTTGCCGTAACGCGCGGCTATGCGTTTACCGGTTTACTCGAAGGCAGCGAAGGCAGTACAACCATTGATCAGATGGTTTCGGAATGGGCTGTTGAAGACGGCGTGGCGCAAGCGCGAGACGTTGCCTTCCGCACCCCGAAAAACCGCCTGGCCCTGACAGGAGCCCTGGATTTCGGCAACTACAGTTTCAAGAACCTGCGGGTAGCCGTAATCGACTCCGAGGGCTGCGCGGTTGTTGAGCAAGAGGTCAGCGGCCCGTTCCGCGACCCCGAGATCGAGAAACCCAACGTTCTGGTCGCTGTGACCGGCCCGATGTTCGACCTGGTCCAGCGCGGAGTGCGGGCGATTACCAATAGCGACTGCGACACCTTTTACACTGGATCGATGCCGCATCCCTGAGCATGGAGTTTTTTGCGAAAGCCAGGCACTGGTGAGCCGGATAGCCCGATCCTTGGAATCGTGATTATTTGCATCGTCCCTGCCGTTGGAAATCACCTGCCAAAAGATCTAATTTTATATACAGGGAGGGACGGACCATGCGTCAGGATAATGTCCAGGAGTCGGACGACAGCTTGCCGGAGCACAGCGAGGGTATCCGGGTAGGCCGGGAACTGCTCGCTGCCACGAGGCCTTACGTTGAAGAGTCTACTGCGACAAGCTGGTGGCACGTCGGCTCTACCTTTGTGTTGATGATTGCTGCGCTGACGGCTGCCGGGATGATCCCGTGGTGGCCCCTCAGACTGGTGTTTTCGGTCTTGGGCGCCCTGCTGATGGTGCGGGCCTTCATCACCTTTCACGACTACCTGCACCGTGCAATTCTCAACAACTCGCGGGTTGCCTACTGGCTCTTCCATGCCTTCGGCGCTCTGATGCTGACGCCAACACGCTCCTGGCTTGCCAGCCACAATTATCACCACGGCCATGTGGGCCAGATATCGGATGCCGGTGTGGGCGCTTTTCCGCTCATTACCGCCCGTATGTGGCGGGACTCAACGCCGTGGCAGCGCTTTACCTATCGCGCCCAGCGCAATCCCCTGGTGGTGCTGTTGAGTTACCCTGTTGTTTTCGGTTTGAACATTACGCTCATGCCTCTGCTGAGGAACCCCCGCAAACACCTCGACTCCCTGACCGCACTGATCAGCCATTTCGGGTTGATCGCCGTGGTGTGGATGCTGGGCGGGTTCAGCATGGTCTTCTTTGTCATCCTGCTGCCGATCACCCTGGCCTCCGCGATGGGGTGCTATCTGTTTTTTGCCCAGCACAGTTTCCGGCGCATGCAGATTGCTTCGCCCGAAGCCTGGACCTATTACCGGGGGGCCATGGAGTCTTCAAGTTATATGCGGATGAATAAGGTTATGCAGTGGTTTACCGGGAATATTGGCTACCACCATATTCACCATCTCAACGTTCGAATTCCCTTCTACCGCCTTCCCGAAGTTATGGACGCGATACCTGAACTGCAATCACCGTTGGTCACGACCCTTGCCCCCGGCGATATTGCAGACTGCTTCCGGTTCGCCCTTTGGGATGAAGATAAACAGCGAATGGTGTCCTATCGGGAGGCCGGCGGCTGAGTCTTCGCTCAACAACCGGCTGAAGGCAGGTTGCCTCCCAGCATGTTTTCAACCACTGCTGCATTATAGAAGGCTTCAACCGTCTGTATTTTATCGTTCCGGACACGAAACCAGACGGCAAGCCGCACATCTCCGATCGGCTCGAAGTGGGTCCGGTAGTCCAGGATCGCGAATACGTGATCGCCGTCGGCACTGAGCTGACGGACAACCAGGTCTTTCTGGATGGCAGCCATACCGAACTGGTAGGCCAGCATGTCATCGGGGCGAAGAAACCGCATATTCGGCCCCACATATTCAAACCCCTCGGTAACCAGCCAGGCCTTTGCTTCATCAAAGCGCTGCGCATGGATATCGGCGATGAACTGCGCCACGATGTCTTTTGGCTGCATGAATGGACTCCGTTTCTGCGATAGGGATGATTCGGGTGCCTGGATTCCCGTTGATACCGGAAAAGTTGCGGGCTCAACTCACATCTAGTCTATAAAGCCGGCAATGACAAATCAGCCCGTCCTCTCCTTGCTTGACCTCAAGTTTACTTGAGGTTTTACACTCAGCTATGTCGGTCGGCAAGTCGCTGACCTCAAAAAAGGAGAACGCATCATGCAACAGATACTGCCGGATCTCTGGGAAACAGAAGTTGAACGCCCTGCCCCGGGGCTCAACACACACGCCTACCTGTTAACGCGTCCTCAGGGCAATATCCTGTTCTATAACACCAGCAAAGACAGTGCCTGGCCGGTGATCCAGGAGTTGGGAGGAATCAGCTTGCAACTGCTGAGCCACCAGGATGAGGTTGGCCAACCGCTGCAACTCATTCGTGAGCGCTTCGGAGCAAAGCTGGGCATCCATGAACTGGAGCGGGACGCAGCGGCGAAGTTCTGCGAGCCGGACCTGCTGTTCAGCGAATCCGGACCGCTTATTGAGGGCGTGGATATCATTCACACCCCCGGCCATACGCCGGGAAGCACCTGTTTCCAGGTCACAGGCCAGGACGGTCTGGTTTATCTGTTTACCGGCGACACCCTGTACCGCGCTGAAGGGGGCGACTGGCGTGCGGGCATGATTGACGGTTACAGCAACCGGCCACAGTTACAGAGCAGCCTCCATAAGCTGCGAACGCTGGCTCCGGATGTGGTGATCTCAAGCGCTTTTAGCGGTGATGCCAGCCACCAGCACCTGAAGGATAACGAGTGGCAACAGCTGCTGGACGATGCACTGGCCGAGCTGGGATGAAAGGCAGGCCTCTCACGCCGGAGAGCTTCCCAGCTTCTCCGGCAATCCATCTCTCATTCCCATCGCCAGAAAATTTTCATCTCGTTGTCGATTTCCATCGGCACTGCGCGACTCACCAGTGAAAACACTCAACAATCACCGGAGAACAAGTTATGAAATACATGCTGATGCGCAAGGCCGATACCGACACTGAGAATGCCGTCTTACCCACTGAAGGCATCCTGCAGGCAATGGCCGACTATAATGATCGCATGACGCAGGCCGGAGTTTTTGTGGATGGCAACGGGTTGAGACCAACGAGCGAAGGCTGCCGCATTCAGTTCCGTAACGGCGAACCCACCGTGATCCAGGGCCCGTTCGAACAAACCGGCGAGCTGCTGGCCGGCTACAGCGTGCTTGAAGTGGATTCCCTGGAAGAAGCCATCGCCTGGGCCAAACAGTGGCCTCCGGAGGATGCGGACGGTAATGTCACCCTTGAGTTACGCCGTTACTTTACACTGGAGGATTTCGAACCCAGCCCTGCGCTTGAACAACACCGAGCGCAGGAAAGGCTACCCCGGGAGATGAATGTGCATGTGGCCTTTGCCGGCAACTGCCGGGAAGCCATGGAATTTTATGCGGAGGTGACCGGAGGCAACCTGGAAGCCATGATTACCTACGGAGAAACGCCAGCAGCGGAGGACATGCCTCCGGAGATGCATGAACGCATCATCCACTCGTCCCTTAATCTCCGGGGCCGTCGGCTGATGGGGGCAGATATGGCAGGCGATTGCTATCAGCCGCCCCAGGGTGCCCAGGTTCACCTGGACTACGCCAGTCCCGAACAGGGAGAGCGGGTATTCCAGGCGCTTTCCGAAGGGGGCACGGTCATCATGCCGTTTGAAAAAACGTTCTGGGCACACCGTTTCGGCATGGTCACGGATCGTTTCGGCGTACAGTGGATGATCAGCGCCGAGCTCGAACATTGCCAGTAAGCCAGACAAGGGAGATAAAGCATGACGACGCGAGCCAAAAACACGATATGCCTGTGGTACAACGGGGATGCCGAAGAGGCGGCACAATTTTACGCAGAAACCTTCCCGGACTCATCGGTGGATGCCGTGCTCCGCGCGCCGGGCGACTATCCGGCCGGCTCCGAGGGGGACGTTATTACGGTGGAATTCACTGTGCTGGGCATTCCCTGCCTCGGACTCAATGGCGGCCCGGCTTTCAAGCACTGTGAAGCCTTCTCGTTTCAGGTGGCCACAGCCGATCAGGAGGAAACGGATCGTTATTGGCATGCAATTGTGGGCAACGGCGGCGAAGAAAGCGCATGTGGCTGGTGCAGAGACAAATGGGGAATTTCCTGGCAGATCACGCCAGTGGCTTTGTCAGAAGCGATAGCCGATCCTGATCGCGCTGCCGCCAAGCGTGCGTTCGAGGCCATGATGCAGATGGGGAAGATCGACATAGCGACCATTGAGGCGGCGCGCCGGGGTTGATGCTTCGCCGCTCAGCTACCCCGCTTGTCCTCGTACATGCTGGTATCTGCCTTGCTCAGCAATTATCTCGCGGTCTCCCCATCTTCCGGGTACAAAACTGTGCCGATGCTGCATGTACGAGGACAAGCGGTATCGAGTGCTGCATGATCGCAGATATCCGTCAGCAGGACCGTGAATTCATCGCCACCCATACGGGCGACGGTATCCGTCTCACGCGTACAGAACTCCAACCGGCGGCCCTGTCATCTCGCTCACGGAGTAACCAGGCAACCGCTCACATGCTTCACTGCTAAACACGATTGTTCCATGTTCAGTTGAGTTGATCTTTGTCAGTTTACCTTCTTGCGAGAGGGTCCATACTAACTGTGGCTGAAGGTTCCATCAGCGAGCTACTATGGACAGGAGACGCTCCATGACTGACGAAAAGCCCCCCTCATCGAATCCCGAAGAAGACCTGGCAACACGATTTCCCACGGCGTACACCATACTGTTTATACTGATCATTCTGGTTGCAGCCCTGACCTGGATAGTTCCGGCGGGGCAGTATGAGCGCTCCATGAACGAAGACGTCGGGCGGGAAGTGGCAGTGCCCGGCACCTACCAGACTGTCGACCCCAACCCCCAGGGTTTTGTGGACGTCATGCTGGCGCCCACGGCTGGCTTCTATGACCCTGACAGCTATGCGGCCAACGCTATTGATGTAGCTTTGTTTGTTCTGTTCCTTGGTGGTTTCCTGGGGGTCATGAACGCCACCGGTGCGATCGATACCGGCATCCGCAGCGCCATGCACCGGCTGGAAGGGCGTGAGATATGGATGATCCCGATACTGATGACCCTGTTCGCCCTGGGTGGCACAACCTATGGCATGGCCGAGGAGACCCTGGCGTTCTACGCCATTCTGATACCGGTGATCATCTCGGCAGGGTATGACGCCGTGATCGGGGTCGCCATCATTCTGGTGGGTGCCGGCATCGGTGTGCTGGGGTCCACCATAAACCCGTTCGCGACGGTTATTGCCGCGAACGCCGCCAATATCCCCTTTACTGACGGCATTGTGCTGCGATTTGTCCTGCTTGTGGGTGGCCTTATTATCTGTGCCGCCTATGTGATGCGCTATGCCCATCGGATCAAGCTGGACCCGTCCCGCTCTGTGGTTGCCAAACAGAGAGAAGCCCACCGCAAGCTCTTCCTCCAGGGCCATGATGAGCTGGAAAACTTTGAACTCACAGGCACCCAGAAAATAGCCCTGATCATCTTCGCCCTCACCTTCGTGGTTATGATCTGGGGCGTATCGTCACAGGGCTGGTGGATGGCGCAGATGGGCTCGCTGTTCTTTGGCTCTGCCATCGTGATTGGCCTTATTGCCCGGCTGGGTGAAAAAAAGCTGACCGGCAGTTTTGTCGACGGCGCCCGCGACCTGCTCGGTGTTGCCCTGGTGGTGGGCCTGGCCCGGGGCATTGTGGTGATCATGGAGCAAGGCATGATTGCCGACACCATCCTGCACAGCGCCGAAACCACCCTGGGCGGATTGCCGGAACTGGCCTTTATCAACCTGATGTTCTGGATTGAAGTGGGCATGAGTTTCTTTGTGCCGTCCTCATCCGGCCTGGCTGTGCTGTCCATGCCCATCCTTGCGCCACTGGCGGACTTCGCCAACGTGGGACGTGATCTGGTGGTTACCGCTTACCAGTCAGCCAACGGCCTGGTGAACCTCATCAACCCGACGTTTGCTGTGGTGGTTGGTGGCCTGGCTATCGGCCGCGTGTCCTATGACCGCTGGCTGGCATTCATCTGGCCCCTGCTGCTGATTCTCACCGTGTTCATCACCGTGGTGATCAGTATCGGCGCGTTTCTATAATCCTGGGCAAAGGAGCACGGGACATGGCTGAACACACCCTTGGCGTTCATTCCGAAACCGGCACGCTACGGCAGGTGATCGTCTGCCGGCCGGGCCTGGCCCACCGAAGGCTGACACCGTCCAACTGCGATGCACTGCTGTTCGACGATGTGTTCTGGGTCAAGCAGGCCCAGAAAGACCACGACGTCTTCGCCGGACTGATGCGTGCCCGGGGCGTGGAGGTGCTGGACGTTAACGAACTGCTGGCAGAGACACTTGATCTCCCGGAGGCACGGGCCTGGATCCTCGACAACCGGATTACCTGGAACCATATCGGCGTGGGCATGATCTCGGACCTCCGTGCCTGGATGGACGAGCTTCCCGGCCAGACCCTGGCGGAGTTCCTGATCGGCGGACTGGAAGTGGGCGACCTGCCTTTTGACCCGTCCGGCCTGTTTGGTAACCACCTGGGGCCTCACGGGTTCGTGCTGCCACCGCTGCCAAACTTCCTGTTCACCCGGGACAACAGCGCCTGGATCTATGGCGGTGTCACCCTGAACCCCATGTACTGGGCTGCGCGCAAACCGGAAACATTGCTGATGAGCGCGATTTACCGGTTCCATCCGAAGTTCGCCGGCCAGGTTAACGTGCACTGGGGTGATCCTCTCCAGGACCACGCCCTGGCAACCCTGGAAGGAGGCGACATCATGCCGGTGGGCAATGGCGTGGTGCTGGTGGGTATGGGTGAACGCTCATCCCCCCAGGCTATCGGCCAGTTGGCCCGGGCTCTTTTTGCCAACGGCACTGCAGAGCGTGTGATCGCCTGCCAGATTCCAAAAACCCGTTCCGCGATGCACCTGGACACCGTGTTTACCTTCTGCGGCGGCAATGTGGTAACGACCTTCAAGGAAGTCGCGGATCAGATGATCTGCTACGACCTGCGCCCGGGCAAGGGCAGCAAGCACCTGTCGTTCCAGCAGGATCCACGCCCTTTGTTTGACGTGGTGGCGGAAGTGCTGGGCTATCCATCGCTGAAAGTAGTCGCCACTGGTGGTGACACTCCTGCGGAGCGGGAGCGGGAGCAGTGGAACGATGGCAACAACGTACTGGCCCTGAGCCCGGGCGTCGTCATCGGTTACGACCGCAACGACGATACCAACGCCGCCCTGGAAGCCGCCGGCATAGAAGTGCTGGCCATTCCCGGTGCGGAACTGGGCCGTGGCAGGGGCGGTGGGCGCTGCATGAGCTGCCCGACCATACGAGACGCAGTCTGACAAGGAAGGAGCAGAACCATGGCTTTCAATCTCAAGAACCGGCATTTCCTGACCCTGCGGGACTTCACTCCCCGGGAGATCACCTTTTTGCTCAAGCTTTCAGCAGACCTTAAAACCGCCAAATACGCGGGCACCGAAGTTCCGCAATTACAGGGCAAGGATATTGCGCTGATCTTCGAAAAAAACTCCACCCGAACCAGGGTGGGTTTCGAGGTTGCAGCGTTTGATCAGGGTGCCCGGGTAACCTATCTGGGGCCGACGGGCACCCATATCGGCCACAAGGAATCCGTCAAGGACACCGCCCGTGTGCTGGGGCGCGTTTACGACGCCATTGAATACCGTGGCTTCGGCCAGGCGGTTGTTGAGGAGCTGGCGCAATATGCCGGCGTGCCTGTCTACAACGGCCTGACCAACGAGTTCCACCCCACACAGATACTGGCGGATTTCCTGACCATGCAGGAAAACGTGGAAAAGCCCCTGCGGGACGTGGCATTTGTATTCATCGGGGACGCCGCCAACAACATGGGTGACAGCCTGCTGATTGGTGGCGCCAAGATGGGCATGGACGTACGCCTGTGTGCTCCCAAAGCCTGCTGGCCCAGTGAGGCGATTCAGAACGAGGCCCGAGCCATTGCCAGTGACACCGGTGCACGGATCATGATCACTGAAGACATTGATGCGGCCGTAACCGGCGTGGACTTTGTCTACAATGACGTTTGGGTGTCCATGGGCGAGCCCAAGGAGAAGTGGGCGGAACGGATCAAACTGTTGCAGCCCTACCAGGTCAACGCCGGGCTGATGGAGAAGAGCGGCAATCCCCGGGTAAGGTTCATGCACTGCCTTCCTGCCTTCCATAATACCGAAACCACCGTTGGCAAGGAGATACAGGCGGAGTTCGGTATCGATGCCATGGAAGTCACCGAAGAGGTCTTTGAGAGCCCCGCCTCCATTGTGTTTGATCAGGCGGAAAACCGGATGCACACCATCAAAGCGGTGCTTGTCGCCACACTTGGAACATGACAAAGGGAGCCTGACATGCTTGTGGTAGCAGCTCTGGGAGGCAATGCCCTGTTGCGGCGCGGAGAACCACTGACCGCCGGGGCCCAACGCGCCAATGTTAAGATTGCCGCGGAATCACTGGCGAGCATTGTACGTGCCGGCCATCAACTGGTTATCACCCACGGCAACGGCCCGCAGGTGGGCCTGCTGGCGCTTCAGGGCGCCGCCTACAAGCCGGACGAAGCCTATCCGCTGGACGTACTGGGTGCCGAAACGGAAGGCATGATCGGCTATATCATCGAGCAAGAGCTGGAAAACGCCCTGGCCCACGACCGCCCGGTGGCAACCCTGCTGACCCAGGTGCTGGTGGACAAGGACGACCCAGCCTTCCAGAACCCCACAAAGTTTGTCGGGCCGGTTTATGAGAAGGCAGAGGCCGAAACCAGAGCAGAAGCCGCCGGCTGGCACATCGCCCGGGATGGCGACAAGTGGCGCCGGGTGGTGCCCTCCCCCAAGCCCCTGGAAATTCCGGACATGCGGGTGCTCCAACTGCTGCTGGATCAGGGCGTGGTGGTGATCTGCGCCGGAGGCGGAGGCATTCCTGTTCTGCGCCGGGACGACGGCAGTATGATCGGAGTGGAGGCCGTGATCGACAAGGACGCGGCCAGTGCTCTGCTAGCCCGACAGCTGGGGGCCGACGCCCTGTTGCTGCTCACCGATGTGGACGCCATCTACCGCGATTTCGGCACGGACGCCGCTGAACCCATTCACCAACTCACCGTTGCCGACGCCACTGAGCTGGACTTGCCAGCTGGCTCCATGGGTCCCAAACTCACCGCCGCGGCCGGTTTTGCGCAGGGAGGCGGCATCAGTGGTATAGGCAGGCTTGAGGATGCAGTCGCGATCCTGGAACGCCGGGCAGGTACCTGTGTTGTCAGTTGATTCGTCGAACGTGCAGCCGCCGGAACAGCACTGGCACACCCTAGAGGCCTCCAGTGCCAGAGAACAGCTGGAAGCCACCAACCCCCTGAGTGCTGACGAGGTCAGGTCCCGGCTGGCCGCCTATGGCCCCAACCGCCTGCCGGAAGGAAAGGCAAGCGGGCCCCTGGCCAGGCTCGGGCGCCAGCTCCGTAACTTCCTGATATACGTTCTGTTGGCAGCCGCCGCCATTACCGGTGCGCTCGGCCATTGGGTGGACGCAGGGGTGATTATGGCGGTAGTGGTCATCCAGACACTGGTGGGCTTCATACAGGAAGGCAAGGCTGAACAGGCGCTGTCTGCCATCCGGCACATGCTGGCGCCGAAAGCCCGCGTAATCCGTGAAGATGGCCAGCATCAGATTGATGCCGCTGACCTGGTACCCGGGGACACAATCCTGCTGGAACCCGGAGACCGTGTACCGGCGGATATCCGGCTGGAAAAGTGCCACAACCTGAAGATCGAAGAAGCCATTCTGACAGGTGAATCCGAGGCGGTAGAGAAATCCCCGGAACCGGCAGAGAAAGACGTTGCACTGGGTGACCAGAACGGCATGGCGTTTTCCGGCACCATGGTGTCCACGGGAACCGGTCGCGGCGTGGTGGTTCGCACCGGATCAGCGACAGAAATCGGTCGTATCTCCGGTCTTCTGGCCCGCACCACCTCCCTGAAAACGCCGTTGCTGGAACAGATGGACCGTTTCGCCCGGGTGCTTTCAATCATCGTTATCGTCGCCGGAGCGGCCATTTTCGCGGGTGGCCTTGTATTCAGTGGCCTGCCCTTCCGGGAATTGTTCATGGCCGTGGTTGGCTTGACGGTGGCGGCGATTCCCGAGGGACTGCCCGCGATACTCACCATTACCCTGGCCATCGGTGTGCGCCAGATGGCACGCCGCCAGGCGGTTGTCCGGCGAATGCCCGTTATCGAGTCTCTGGGGGCGGTTTCCGTTATCTGCTCCGACAAGACCGGCACCCTCACCCGCAATGAAATGATGGTGACCACCGCCGTGCAGGGCCATCGAAGGCTGGATGTGACTGGCGAGGGCTATGAACTGGAAGGCGTGGTGCGTCAGGACAACCAGCCCGCCGAAATCACCGGGGCGCTGGATGAGCTCGCCCGCGCCGCCGCCCTCTGCAACGATGCCCATCTTGATTTTCGGGACGGTTCTCCACGCATCCAGGGCGACCCCATGGAAGCCGCCCTGAAGGTATTTGCCCACAAGGCGGCGTTCGATATCGAAGCCAGTGCCAGCTACTGGCCCCGCAAGGATGAGATTCCCTTCGACACCCAGACCCGCTTTATGGCCACTCTGAACCACGATCACCATGGCCATGGTGTGGTGTATATCAAGGGTGCACCGGAGCGCATCCTGGATATGTGCGAAGCAGAGTTAGCGGCGGATGGCGAAACAGCCGCCCTGGACCGGGCCCGGTGGGACCAGGTAATTGCCGATCTGGCATCGGAAGGTCTGAGGGTGCTTGCACTGGCGCGCAAATCCGTACCCCGTGGCACCACGGACCTGGCCGTTGAGGACCTGGATACCGGTGTAGAACTGCTGGGGCTCGTGGGCCTGCTGGACCCACCCAGACAGGAAGCGATCCGCGCCATTTCCGACTGCCATGATGCCGGCATCCGGGTAAAAATGATCACCGGGGACCATGCCCTGACCGCCGGCGCCATTGCCCGCAAACTGGGGCTGCGAAACAGCGAGCGGGTGTTAACAGGGAAGGAACTGGATGGCCTGAGTGCCGAAGAATTGCAACGGTTGGCGACCGAAGTGGACGTGTTTGCCCGCACCAGCCCGGAACACAAACTGAGGCTGGTGGAGGCCCTGCAGGCGCAACACGGCGTTGTCGCCATGACCGGCGACGGTGTCAATGACGCCCCCGCCCTGAAGCGCGCCGATGTGGGCATCGCCATGGGCGTCAAGGGCTCTGAAGCGGCACGGGAAGCTTCTTCGGTGGTCTTGCTGGACGATAACTTTGCCAGCATCGCCGCTGCCGTTCGCGAGGGGCGCACCGTCTACACCAACCTCAAAAAGGGCATCGCGTTCATGTTGCCCATCAACGGCGGCGAGTCCATCAGCCTTATCACCGCTTTGCTGCTGGGGCTGGCACTGCCCATTTCGGCGCTGCAGATTCTGTGGGTCAACATGGTCAGTTCTGTTGTTCTGGCCATGACCCTGGCCTTTGAACCACCGGAACCGGATGTCATGAAACACCCGCCACGGCCCAGAGATCAGTCCTTGCTGCAGGGCTTCCTGGTCTGGCGGGTGTTTTTTGTATCGCTCCTGTTCCTGGTGGGTATCTTCGCAGCCTGGTTCTGGGCCATGCACCACCATGGCGACCAGAGCGTAGCTCGCACCCTGGCCGTCAATACCCTGGTGGCGATGGAGGTATTCTATCTTTTTGCAGTGCGCTACCTGGACACACCGTCGATCACATTCCGCGGCGTGCTGGGAACACCAGTGGTGTTGGGGGCTGTGGCCGCTGTCGTGGCCCTGCAACTGCTGTTTACCTATCTGCCATGGTTTCACAGTACCTTTGAAACCAGCGCCCTTCCCCTGGAAATGCTGGTCTTTGCCAGCCTCGCAGGCGTATCTGTGCTGGTAATCCTGGAGATTGAAACCTGGGTTCGCAGGCGCTGGGCCTGAACCAGCGTTCCGCTCACTCACAACTGGCCAGCAACCGCGTAGCATGCTCCCGCAAGGCATCCTTAAGGCCATCGGGTTTAAGGATAGTAAACCGGAACGGGAGCTGCGCCAGCCACCAGGCAAACCACTCGAAGCTGTCCGTTCGGGTGGTCAGCAGTAGTCCGTCCTCCCGCTGTTCGAATCCATCCGCAAAGGATGAGTGAAAATCAAACACGGTGGCGGCGGACTCACGGTTTGTATGCAGCAACAGTGACACCTCATGGGTTCGGCCCCAGGACAGGAAGCTCTCACTCAGGAATTCCGCTGCATCAAAATCCGGTGGCCGCTGGAAGGTGCCAGGCAACAGGTGAACGCCGCTGATGCGGTCCAGCCTGAACGACCGCATGGCTTCCCTGAGATGGCAAAAGCCGGTGAGGTACCAACGCCCCTGCCTGAACACCAGTCCGTAGGGATCCACCCGGCGGTCCATCCCGCCACGCTCTGGAGAATGCCCGACACGCTCTGGGGAATGATAGGTAAACCCCACAGTCCGCGCTGCTTCCGTGGCAACCGTCAGCGTTTGCAGGGCGCGATCGTCCAGGCTGGGTTCACCCCTGGGCAGGATCACCCGGGTGGTATCGCTGACACCACGCACGCGCTTCTTCAGGTTGGCCGGCATTACCCTTTCCAGTTTCGCCTGCACACTGGCAATGGCCGGCGCTGCATCCGAAAGCCCTAGCTGCCGGGCCGCCAACAATCCCAGGGAAACCGCCAGGGTTTCTTCTTCCGTGAACATCATCGGTGGCAACTTGAAACCCGCCACCAACCGGTAACCGCCATAGCGCCCCTGCTCCGTCATCACTGGAATGCCCAGCTCTTCCAGCACCGCGATGTAGCGCCGGATCGTTCTCCGGTCCACGCCCAGACGCTCCGCCAGCTCTGCGCCTCCAATCTGGCCGTGCGTCTGCAATAATTCCAACACGGTGAGCACGCGGGTTGTAGGACCAGACATAATCGCCTTCCTCCTGGCGTCGTTTTCCGATGATTTGAATAAATTTGCATTGTCCTGCTTATTTAGGACAGATTCTCACCTATTTACAAACTAATCTGATCTCGCAGTACTTAAGGAACCTCTGAACACTACTTGAATCACTGACTGGAAATGGAGATCGGCATGTCAGAACTCACGTTTTACACCCATCCTATGTCTCGCGGGCGCGTTGTACGCTGGATGCTGGAAGAAGTCGGCGTTCCCTACTCAGTAGAGACCATGGAATTCGGCGCGGACATGAAAACCCCGGAGTACCTGGCCATTAACCCCATGGGCAAGGTGCCGGCCATCAAACACGGCAACACCATTGTGACCGAAGTGGCGGCTATCTGTGCCTACCTGGCGGACCAGTTTCCGGACAAGCAGCTGGCGCCATCGCCACAGTCCCCGGAACGTGGCGCTTACTACCGCTGGCTGTTCTTCATGGCGGGGCCGTTTGAGATGGCCACCAGTGCACTCGCCTATGGCTGGAAAATCGATAGCAACAACGTGCAGGCCGTCGGCTGCGGCCGCGTGGAAGATCCCATCAATACACTGGAGAAAGTGCTAAGCCAGACGCCGTATATCTGTGGCGACCAGTTCACCGCAGCGGATGTGCTGGTCAGCAGTTACCTCTGGTGGGAAACGATGCAGAAGAACATCCCGCCGAACGAGGTTTTCCAGGACTACATCAACCGTACGGAAAGCAGGCCGGCTGCCAAACGTGCCAATGACCTGGACGATGCACTGGCCGAACAGATGAACGTCGCCATGGCCTGAAAGTCAGAGAGCTGACGCTGGCGATACTGTGCATATACCGCCCGGTACATTCCGTACCCAGTCGCGGATGGCCAGTATCGTCGGGTCCTGCCGACGACTTTCCGGGTAAACCAGATAGAAGGGTTTACCCTCCAATTCAGGGCCGAAGGGCTGCACCAGCCGCCCTTCGGCCAACTCATCCTCAATCAGAGGCCGACTCATCAACGCCACGCCCTGGCCACCCACTGCGGCGGAAATGGCGTGGGTTTCATCGGAAAACACCAGCCCGGCACTGACATCCAGCCCAGGTATTCCCGCCAGCTTCTGCCAGCCTGCCCAATCCAATGGTGTTATCGACGCCTGCTGTGGCCGAAAGTGAATCAGCGGATGGTTTGGCAGATCTTCCGCCCTCGTCAGCCCCAGATAGGGACTGCAGGCCGGTATGAAAGTGTTATCAAACAGTTTTTCAGCGACCAGACCTGGCCAATGCCCATCCCCGTAGCGAATAGCAAGATCCGCCGTCACCCCGTCCAGAGCCACCGCTTCGTGTGAGGCGTGGATACGCAAATCAATATCCGGATGGGTATCCCGCAGCATGCATACCCAGGACAGCAGCCAGCGAACTGCCACCGCCGGCGTCGTCGAGAGGGTAACTCCCTGGCGCGCTGGCACTGCTTTCAGTCGCTCAATCGTATTGCTGATATTGTCGAAAGCAGAACCCAGCACTTCTTGCAGCTCCCGGCCCTGAGGCGTCAGCACCAGCTGCCGGGGTTTGCGAACGAACAAGGCGATCCCCAGTGCTTCCTCAAGCCCGCGAATCTGATGACTGATGGCCGTTGCGGTTACAGATAGTTCCTGTGCAGCCTGCTTGGCACTCTCATGGCGGGCAGCAGCTTCGAAGGATCGCAAGGCAGACAACGAGGGCAGGCGACGGGAGTTCATGGATGAATTTACCTCATCTACAGGAGCAAAAAATCATCGTTTGTGAGCCTGAGAGTATGGATTTAGGCTTAATTTGCTGTCAACAACAGATGAATTTTTCTCACAACCAAATGGAGCCCCATATGACTCACATCCTGCAACTCGACGCCTCCGCCCGTCCCGGCCGCGCCGGTACCCATGAACATGGTTCCCACAGCCGCAACCTCACCCACCGGTTCGTCGAACGGTGGCAGTCCAGACGCCCCGGAGACACCATCACCTACCGGGATGTTGGCGGCACACCGCCCTCCTTCATCGATCAACCCTGGATACAGGCCGCCTTCACACCAGCACAGCAACAGGAGCCCTGGATGGCCGACACACTGGCGGAAAGTGACCGGCTGATTGATGAGCTGATCGCAGCGGATATCCTGGTCATCGGCGCCCCACTGTATAACTTCGGCATGCCGGCGGCCCTCAAGGCCTGGGTTGATCAGGTGGTTCGCATGGACCGGACCGTGTCTTATGATCCCTCAACGCCCGAGGACCCGTTCACACCGCTCCTCGCAGACCGCCCCCGCCATGCGGTTATTCTCTCGTCCCGTGGTGGCGCGGGATTCGATCCCCATGGCGAAATGGCGCACATGAATCATCTCGAGCCCGCCCTGAGCACCGTGCTCGAATTCATCGGCATCAGCAACATTCACAGTGTTGCCATCGAGAATCAGGAGGAAGGCGGTGATGCGCTGGCCGCTTCGGTTGTAGCAGCGGAGCAGCGGGTGGACGCACTGGTGGCCCGGTTGCAGGGCACGTCCCAGGCGGCTCCGAAACCAGAGCTTGCGTAACGCTGCCTGTGGCGAACGCTTGTTTCTTTACGGAACAACCGATTCCTGGGGCGATTCTGATTTGCCAGTAGCGTAAACCCTGTCCCGGACTGTCTGGATCCACTGGTAGAAAACCGGCACCAGCAACGTTCCCAGGATGGTTGCCGCGACCATGCCGCTCAGCACCGTAACACCAAGACTCACCCGGCTGGCGGCACCAGCGCCACTGGCGAACACCAACGGCAGTACGCCCAGCACAAAGGATAACGCCGTCATCAGGACCGCCCGGAACCGGAGTACGGCTGCTTTTCTGGCCGCCTCTTCGGTGGACATACCGGATTGCCGGAGCTGCATCGCAAATTCCACGATCAGAATGGCGGTTTTGGTCGACAGCCCGACCAACAACACCAGCCCGACCTGAGCGTAGATGTTATTGGCCAGCCCCAGCAGCCAAAGCCCGCCCATGGCGCCGAACATGGCAAGGGGAACCGCACCGATCACCGCAAGCGGAAGCGTCCAGCTTTCGTACTGGGCCACCAGGAACAGGTAAACAAACACAATGGCCAGCAGGAAAATCACCGTGGCCAGGCTGCCCGCCTGCAGTTCCTGCAGGCTCTGCCCCGCCCAGCTAAATTCATAGCCCTGGGGCAGCTTCTCGGCCAGGTTTGCCATCGTTGTAAGTGCATCGCCACTGGCAAAGCCCGGGGCGGCTTCACCGGATATGGTCGCTGAGCGCTTGAGATTGAAATGCTGGATACTCGACGGCCCCAAAACCGGTTCCAGTGATGCCAGAGTGGTCAGTGGCACCATGTCGCCCTGTTGGTTTCGCACGTAGTAATAGGACAGATCCTCGGGTTTCTGCCGAAAACTCCCCTCTGCCTGCAGCAATACCCGGTAGTTCTTGCCGAAACGGGTGAAGTCGTTAACGTAGAGCGAGCCAAGCTGGGTCTGCAGGGTGGAGAATATATCGGAGAGCTGTATGCCAAGGGCCTTGGCCTTGTTGCGATCCACATGCAACAGATACTGAGGGATATTGGCGCGATAGGTACTGTAGACCCGGGTCAGCGATTCCTGCTGGTTGGCTTCGAATATCAGGCCGTTCATAACCTGGGAAAGCTCCGCAACGTCTCGCCCGAGATTGTCCTGTAGACGGAAATCAAACCCCGCCGAGGTGCCAAGCCCGGGAATGGGCGGCGCGTTGAATACCATTACCTGCGCTTCTGGCACGGTCCAGAGCAGCGATGAAAGCCGCGGGATGACCTGTTGCAGACCCAGAGTTGCGTCTTGCCGCTCCTCCCAGTCCTTCAGCATGACGATGCCCAGGCCGTTATTGGAATTGGTGCCGCCCAACAGAGAGAAGCCCGATACCGTGATGAAATCGGTCACGGCAGGATCTTCCAGCACCATGTCTGTCACTTTCTCGAGCACGGCGTCGGTTCGCTCAAGCGCTGCTGCGTCCGGCAGCTGCACATCCACAAACAGGAATCCCTGATCCTCTGGCGGCACAAAGGCGGTCGGCACCGCCTTGAACAGACCGGCACTGGCGATCAGGAGGGCCACCAGTGCCACACCGACCAGCGCGCCCTTGCGAAGCAGCCGCGTCACGACACCGTCGTAGCCCTTTGTGCCTCTGACGATCAACCGCTCGAACGGGCGCAGCCAGCGAATGGACTGGTTACCGCCCCGCCCAAGCAGGGAGACGCAAAGCGCCGGGCTTAGAGTCAGCGCATTGATCGAGGAAATGATCACCGCCACGGAAATGGTGACGGAAAACTGCTTGTACAACTCACCGGTAATGCCGGGCATGAAGCCGACCGGGACGAACACCGCCAGCAACACCAGAGTGGTGGCAATCACCGGGCCGGTCACCTCCGCCATGGCTTTCGTCACCGCCTCGCGAATGGGCAGTTTTTCTTCCTGCAGAATGCGCTCGACGTTTTCGATCACCACAATGGCATCATCCACCACTATGCCAATGGCAAGCACCAGACCGAACAGAGTGATTGTGTTGATGGAATAGCCCAGTACCGCCATGACCGCAAAAGTGCCAATCAGTGAAACGGGAATCGCGATGCTGGGAATGAGCGTAGCCCGCCAGTTCTGCAGAAACAGAAAAACCACCAGAATCACCAGCCCGACGGCCTGGAACAGGGTGAGGATCACCTCATCGATGGAGCGGCTGATGAATTCCGTGGTGTCGTAGAGCACGCTGTAGCCAACGCCGTCGGGAAAAGCCGGTTCGGCATCCGCCACCACCTTCTTGACACGCTCGGCGACTTCTAGCGCGTTGGCGTCGGGCAACTGATAGATCACCAGGAAGGCCGTGTCCTGATTATTGACCTTGGCGGTGGAGGCATAGGATCGGGAGCCCAGCTCGATCCGACCAACGTCCCGTAAACGTACAAAGCCGCCATCAGACTTTGCGCGGAGGATGGTCTGGGCGAACTCTTCAGGGTCGGACAGCCGTTCACGACTCTGGATGCTGTACACAAATTGCTGCCCGGCAGGCACCGGTGGCTGACCCAGCTTGCCCGCGGCGACAATCTGATTCTGTTCCCTCAGTGCCGCCGCTACGTCCGCAACCGTGATATCGAGGGATGACATGCTCTGTGGGTTCAACCAGACCCGCATGCTGTAGTCTTTCGCACCCATCACTTCCGCCGAGCCTACACCGGGCACCCGCCCCAACGCCTCGACCAGATTGTTGGAGGCATAATTGCTGAGAAAAACTCCGTCCAGGTCCGAACGGTCGGACGTCAGGTTGATGCCCATCAGCATATTGCCGGCCTGCTTGCTGACCACCACCCCCTGCCTTCTCACTTCATCCGGCAAAAACGGCTCCGCGAGCGCGACCCGGTTCTGAACATTGACCTGGGCAATATCAGTGTCGGTGCCGCTTTCGAACGTCAGGGTGATCTTGGCCGTGCCGTCGCTGGAGGCCGTTGACTCGATGTAGATCATGCCCTCAACCCCGTTGAGTTGTTGCTCAACCGGGCGAATGACCGCTTCCTCAACCACCTGGGCACTGGCGCCGGGCAGCGACGCCGACACCTGAACCTGAGGCGGCGCCATATCGGGATACATATTCACTGGCAGGCCACGAAGCGCGAGAAGGCCAGCCAGGGTAATCAGGATGGATATAACGAACGCAAACTTAGGCCGCCGAATGAAAACACCGCTGATCATTTTTCAACCTCACCTGCATCGGCGAGGGCACCGGTATCCGGATCAATACGCTTTTGCACCGGGTTGACCGTAACCCCGGATCGGACTTTCTGCAGCCCCTCCACAATCACTCGCTCGCCAGCCTCAAGCCCACTCTCTGCAACTAACATTGCCCCCCGGGTAGGCCCGGTTTTGATGAAGCGCTGGACCACCTGTTGCTGGTCGTCCACCAACAACACAAACTTGCCTTCAATGGTTTCCTGAACCGCTACCTGGGGAACCAGAATCCGCGCCTCGCCGGTCTGCCCTTCCACATGGAGGGTGACGTAGAGCCCCGGTAGAAGAATCGCTTCGGAATTGGGGAACACCGCTCTCATGGCGACGGTCCCTGTACTGGCGTCCGTGGTGACATCCGCAAAGTCCAGCACACCGCCCTGGGTATAGCGCTCGCCGTCCGGCAAGGTGAGGTACAAAGACAGATTACTGACAATATCCTCGGCGGCGTCCCTTCCAGCTCGTCGGAATGCTACGTAGTCCGCTTCGTTGAGCTGGAATTCCACGTAGATAGGATCGGTTACCAGAATTTCAGTAATGGCACCGCTGGCAGGGCTGACCACCGCGCCCACATCAAAATTCAGCTTTCCGATCCAGCCGTCAAAGGGCGCCTTTATTTCTGTATAGCCAAGGTTGTTTGCCGCCTTCTGTACAGCCGCTTCCGCCGTCTGTAAACGCCCTTCGGCCGCGTTGAAGCGGTCCCTCAGTTTGTCCAGGTCGGCGGCCGAAAGGTACCCCTTGTCGGCCACATCCTCGCCACGCTGAAGGTTTCTAGTGGCGGACTGCAACTCTGCCCGGGAAGCAGCCAGTTCTGCCTTGGCCTGGCTGAGATCTGCGCTGGCATTGGTATCCTCCAGTCGAACCAGCAGTTGCCCCTCTTCAACCCGGGAGCCTTCCTTGAACTGGATTTCCCGGATTTCTGCTTCAATGCGTGCGGAGATATCGGCTTTCGCTGACGCGGCCGTTCTGGCAACGAATTCCCGGGATGGCCTTACTTCGGCGTTTTCCAGCACCACCACTGATACGGAAACCGGCGCAGCCTTGGGTGCTTCAGTCGGCTCGGAGCACCCGGCAATCAGTGTGAGGAAAAGGGCTGGAATAAATAGCAGAGCCAGCGGTTTCCGGGCAGGCTGGCAAGAGTATCTGAATCTGAACATTAACTCTCTTCCTTGATCGGATTGGCGGTCCGGGAGCATTCTCTGGTTTGGATTAAAGGATAGCCAATGCGCCCATACCCCGCCATTTATTGGACATTTAGCCGGCTTGCTCTTTACATCCTCATGATAATTACGCTACATGACAGGAAACCGACTTCCGATCACCCACGTTTGATGGATAAAACGATGACAACTCGACTGACAGTTCCTCTGGCCTTTCTGGCACTCTCACTGACCGGCTGTGCCTATCAGGAATCCCTGAAGAGCGGCACCGAAAACCCGTGCGCCACCCTGAAAAACATCGTGGCGGATTACCCGACGGGGTTCGCTTCGTACCGGAAAGGTGGGTCGGATTTCAGAGCGGTGACGATTTACCAGGCAAAGGAAGAACTGATTCGCGGCCATTGTGAAGTATGGGCCTGGGGCAATGCTGACTCAGCCTACGTGTGTACCGTGGCAGCTCCGGATCCGGAGGTAGCCACTGAGCGCTATACCCAGGCAGTGGAACAGGTTTCAGGTTGCCTCGGGCCAGACTGGGTTGCCGAAGAAGGAGCCCGGGAGAGAGACGGCGAGGCCGATGGCGTAGCTACCCGTTTCCAGTCTCAGGACGCGAAGATGCCTGTGGTCTCCATACACAACGTCAAGGATCGTTGGCGCCGGTCAGTCTATCTTTACATCGGAAGTCCCGCACGCGAGCACGAGTGACTAATGAGCGGCGCCCCGTGATTTATCCTTCGGATAGCCAGGGGCACGCTGACTGCCGCCAAATTTTTTTTGCTATCAGATGCATCTTTCCCGGAACTTTCCCCGTATCACTCGGTACGCCCACCCATTAAACATTGGAAGTGGTGGGAAACAACCCGATGACGAGGAGAACAAGATGAAGAAGCACTTCAAGACAGGCGCATTTTTGGCAGCTACGTTTATGTCTGGTGCCCTGATGTCCGGGAGCGCACTGGCTGGTGATCACGCCAAGGTTGGTGTTTGGGGCGACGATCAATCCGTCTCTGACGGCACGGTTACCGCCAAGAAAGTCGTAGCCGAGAAGAACGGCTGGCTGGTAGTCCACCGCACCGATGAGAGCATGAAGCCAGGCCCTGTTGTTGGACACGCACCTCTCAAAATGGGCAAAAACAAGGATGTAGCCGCGATTCTTACCGAAGAAGTGGCATCCGGCGATATGCTGATGCTAATGCTTCACGCCGAGGACGGCGGTATGAAAACCGGCATCTTCGAATACACCCTGGGCGCCAAGGAAGACGGTCCGGTCAAGAAAGACGGCAAGCTGGTGATGAAAACCATCACCGTGAAGTAATTACCCAGTGGTTGTGCAGGCAGGGCCTTCACCGGCCCTGCCTGTCCCCCTTTCCGGTCAGTTCCCTTCTTTCGCGATCAAACGCCGCACCTGCGCCAGGTTTTCATTGGACGTGACGTGGTAACTGGGTGATGCCTTGGCTGCCTTCTGAAAGAAGGTCTCGGCCTGCGGGTAGTCCCCCTCCGCCATGCGGATATAGCCCATGGTGTTCCAGGCATCGGCTTCGTCCATCACTTTGGCGAGTGCGTCCAAAGCTTCGTCGTAACGCTGCAGGCGAGTGTACAACTGTCCCAGGTTCCGCCATGTGCGTTCGTGCCCTGGTTCCAGATTCAGCGCGGTCTGGTACTGATTCTCCGCCCGGCTCCAGTGGCCGACCAGGTAGTAGGAATAGCCCAGGTTATTGTGAAGCTTGGCATTACGGGGAGAGATCACCAGAGCCCTGTCGTAGTAGCTCCTGGCATCGGCAAAGTCACCCTTCAGGTCCGCCATGATGCCCAGTCCGTTAAGC
The DNA here is from genome assembly GCF_045449795.1 of Marinobacter alkalisoli. Taxonomy (NCBI): domain Bacteria; kingdom Pseudomonadati; phylum Pseudomonadota; class Gammaproteobacteria; order Pseudomonadales; family Marinobacteraceae; genus Marinobacter; species Marinobacter alkalisoli. The sequence continues at coordinate 36,860 of NZ_JBJJLB010000031.1, read as the reverse complement.
GCCTGCCACCGATTGCTGTCGGCTTCAATTGCCTTTTCCAGCATCAACCGGGCCTGTTCGTACTCTCGCTGTTTCATCAGCATCAGCCCCAGCCCCTCCAGAGCGCCGGGGTGAGTGGCGTCTTTTTCAAGGGCGAGACGAAAAGCGGAGGCAGCCTTGCCATTGGCCTCCTTGTGAAGGTTGATCACTCCGATTTTGTAGAAGGTATCGGCGTTGTCCGGATCCAACTCCAGAGAGCGAATGTATTCAAACACCGCCTCATCCACTTTGCCTTGCCGGTATGCCGCGTCGCCCCTTGCGATAGCCTCCTCTGCCGATTCCACGGGCATCAGCGTGGAGAAAGTGAGCTCTGACGTGCCTTCGTAGAGTTGCTTGTAGCTGTTACCGGATTTGACCGCTGGGCTGCTGGCACAGCCGCCCAGGACCAGTGCCGTGATGACAATGCCCGCCTGTACCAGCTTCCTCATACCATGCCGGTCAGCGGCCCGATCATCCTTGTACGTTGCTTTTGTTTGCTGATGTTCCATCATGGTAACTCCTCGGATTATTTTTGTGTTTGTCACCAGGCCTGAAAGTGGTCCAGCAACCCAACGACAGCAGGGCCTATGGCCACGACAAAAAATGCAGGGAACATGCACAACACCAGTGGAAACACCATTTTTGTGGAGATGGTGGCTGCGGTTTCCTCTGCTTTTTGCATACGCTTGTCACGAAACTCCTCGGAATAAATCCTCAGGGATTCCGCAGTGCTGGTGCCAAACCTCAGGCTTTGGCTGAGCAGGGCCACAAGCCCGCCAATTTCTTCCAGCCCGGTGCGGTCGGCCAGGTTCTTCAGCGCCTCAACCCGATCGACACCGGCGCGCATTTCGCTGTTTACCAGGGCCAGTTCCTCGGCCAACTCAGGGTGCCCAACCGCCAGTTCATCGGATACCCGCTGTATGGCAGGTTTCAGGCCATATCCCGCTTCGGTGCATACCACCAAAAGGTCAAGAGCATCGGGGAACCCGTTATACAGTTTGCGCTTGCGCTTCTCGATCAACTTACTCAATACAATGTTCGGACCAATGGTTCCCACTAACATAGCCCCAGCAGCTGCCTGCACTACCTCCTTGGTGGTCAATCCTGGTACCCAGCGCAATCCGAAAAACACTAACAGTGGCAGCCCTACAATCATTAAGGTTTTTATTGCGTAGAAGTTTGCCAGCGCGTTGTCATTGCGAAAGCCTGCGTGCATCAGTCGCTCAAGGGTGCGGTTACGCTCTTTTTCTTTCTTGGGTAGAAAATGCGGAGCGACGGACTTCAACATAGGACTGAAGAAACCCTCTTTTTCCGTTTCCCCGGCTTCTGGAGCAACCACAGTGTGTAATCGGCTTCGCACTGGATGGAACAGAGTAGACATCAGGAACATCCCGGCAAGAGCGAGACAAAAAACCGCCACAGCCATCAGCGCCACGAAAGCCAGCTGCGCCATGTGCCGATCTTGGAGGATGCTATCAAGCATTCCGATCAGATAATCCATTGCCCTTCCCTCCTACACCTTTATGTTGAGGATCTTCTTGATCCAGAAAACCCCGACAACGATCAGAATCAGGGAAGTCAGGATGATATCGCCACCCCGGGGATTCTCGGTAAGCATGGGCATGTAGCCTGGATTCACCAGAGTGATCATTAAGAACAGTACAAACGGTGTCAGGGTGAGCACCCAGGCGGAGACTCGCCCCTCAGCGGAGAGCGTTCGAACCCGGCGCTGAAAACGGAACCGGCCACGGATGACTGAGGCGATCTTCTCCAGCACCTCAGCCAGGTTGCCGCCCGATTCACGCTGTACAAGCACAGCGGTAATCAGGGCCATGATCAGTACACTGGGTACCCGCTGCAGCAGGCCAAACAGAGCTATGCGGACATCGCCCCCGTAATTGATCTCGTTGAACGTTGTCTGGAATTCCTCTTTAACCGGGCTCGGCATTTCAGTGGAAACCAGACGAATCGCTTCAATAAACGGATGACCCGCTCGCAGGGCTCGGATAATGACATCCACCACGTCGGGTAATTGCTCCTCAATTTTCGCAATACGCTGACTACGCTTCCTGCGCAAGTAGAGGAAGGGAATAGCGGCCCCGAGAGGCGAGAGTGCCAGAGGCGCCCACCAGATGCCGGTCAGGGAATAACCCATGAATCCAGCCAGCGCAGCCAGCAATATGGCCATCAACAGCACCCGGTAAGCCCGGGTACGGTATCCGCTCTGAGCGATCAGTGTGACCAGCGGCTGCAGCAACGACATGGATTCCAGCCGTTTCTCCAGTGGCGACAGGTCCCGCAGATATTGCTCCCGCACCAGGGATACCCGCTCCGCAGCCCCGTCCGATTCGCTAATCTGTTTCATGCGCTGGCCCAGCCGTTTTCGGGCGCCGCGGCTCTCTCCGAATACCGGAATCACCAGACCTTGCGACAGCAGGAATACAGCCACGAAGACCAATGCAATAAAAATCCAGAGTTTATCTCCCAACACGTCCATGGCTCAGCTCCCGAATTCCGGATCATAGAGTGACAACGGCAACACAATGCCCCGTTGGTGCAGATGCTCCTGGAAACGGGGCACAATACCCGTTGCAAGGTAACTGCCCAGTACACGACCATGCTCATCGCGGCCATGACGGCGGAAGGTAAAGATTTCCGACATGGTAATCACATCGCCTTCCATACCGTTGATTTCCTGCACGCTCACCAGCCGGCGGGTACCGTCCTCCTGACGCTCGACCTGAACAACGACATCGATGGCCGAGGCAACCTGGGAACGAATGGCCTTGACCGGCATGGTGGTTCCCGTCATGGATACCATGTTCTCGATCCGGGTCAGTGCGTCCCGGGGGGCGTTGGCGTGTAGGGTGGTCATGGAGCCATCGTGGCCGGTATTCATTGCCTGCAACATATCCAGCGCCTCTGTTCCCCGAACCTCGCCGACGATGATGCGGTCCGGGCGCATCCGTAAACTGTTACGGACCAGGTCCCGCTGGGTAACTTCACCCTTGCTCTCAATGTTCGGCGGGCGGGTTTCCAGTCGCGCCACATGGGGCTGCTGCAGTTGCAGTTCCGCGGAATCCTCAATGGTGACGATCCGTTCGTCGTGGGGCACAAACCCGGACATCACGTTCAGAAGGGTGGTCTTGCCTGAACCGGTACCGCCGGAAATCAGCACGTTCAGCCGGCCCCGGACAATGCCTTCCAGCAGGCTGGCAATGGCCGGCGTCAGGGTACCCTTATCCATCAGCGCCTCCATGGACAGATGGCCAATGGAAAAACGGCGAATCGACAGCAACGGTCCGTCCACCGCCAGGGGCGGAATGATGGCGTTCACCCGGGATCCATCCTTGAGACGAGCGTCCACCATGGGCGAGGACTCATCAATACGGCGACCAACACTGGAAACAATTCGATCAATGGTGTTCAACAGGTGAGTGTCGCTCTGAAAGCTGACAGCCTCCCTCTCCAGCTTGCCGTTGCGCTCCACATAGACGCAGTTGTAGCCGTTGACCAGAATATCCGAGATGGACTTGTCAGCCAGCAAGGGCTCCAGCGGGCCAAAGCCGAGGATGTCGTCCTTGATCTGGCGAAGAATTCGCTCGCGGGCGGCCAGCGACAGCGGAATGGACTCTTCCGCCATCAAACGCTGGCCAATATCCCGCAGCTGGCGCTCAGCCTCTTCCCGCCCGAGGGTTCCCAGAAGGGAAAGATCCAGCACCTTCATCAGTTTCTGGTGAATTTTCTGTTTCCAGGCCCGTTCCTGCTCCTCTTCCGCACGTCGGGCTGTGTCCTTGCCATTGCCTGGGTGGACCAGCGGGGGCTCCAGCTCGCCCTTGTCGATGTCATTCATTCTGCCCAGTTCCATAACGCCCTCCTCAGGCTCCTGCCAGTTTCCGCCAGACCCGACCGAGGCCGGACTGAGGCACCACTTTTTTGCCACTCAGGGATTCCGCCATCTGTACCATGCTGCGACTCACCAGCGACGATGGCGCGGCCTCCAGTAGCGGAACCCCCAGGTTTGCACTTTCCGCAACCCTGGCGTAATCATTGGGGATGCAGGTCAGATCCCTGGCGCCCAGGGCTTTCTCGATGTCCGAGGTGGTCAGCGCCAGGCGCTTGTTCCAGCGGTTCACCACCAGACCGATCCGGTCCTCCGGCACGCCCAGATAGCGAGTAAGGTAATGAAGTAACCGGCGGGCATCCTGAATGTGAGCGATGGTCTGCTGCATGACCACCAGCACCCGGTCGGCGGACTCCAGCAGGGCACCGGTGACACCATCAATCTGTCTTGGCAGGTCAACCACCGTGTGGTCGTACCCCGAGCGCAGCAACATCAGCAGCTTCTGTAACTGGCTCTCGTCGATGTCCCCGGGCACTACCAACTGATCCGAACTGTTGCCCAGAAGATGCAGGCCACTCTTGTGTTTCATCATGTGCCCTTCGAGCGCCAGCAGATCCATGTTGTCTGCCCTTAGTATGGCGTCAATCAGGCTGCCGCTTTCCTGCATATCGAACGCAGACGCCAGGTGGCCGAATTGCAGGTCCATGTCCAGCAGGGCGACCCGGTCCTCAATTCTTTCGGCCAGGCTGTGGGCCAGTGCCGCTGAAATGGTACTGGCGCCGGATCCCCCTTTGGCATTGATGACCGCAAACAGGCCCCCGGCCTGTTCGTTGGCCGGTTGCAGCTCACGGGCGATGCGCCGCAATGCTTCCAGCAATTCCTGTTTTTGCACCGGGAACGTGAAGTAGTCCCGTGCGCCCACCCGCATGGAAGTGCGCATGACATTGGTATCTTCCGGGCCGGTGACCAACGTCGGCACACGCCCCTGCGCAGGGCGTTCATCAAGGGACTTCAACTCGTCTTCCCAGGCCACTGTGGTGCAGAACACCAGGGCGTCGGGCAAATCCACAACATTGTGGAGCGGATCCGAGTGCCCATTGGTAATCAAACGCTTGCTTACGGACAGGCCCGACTGGTTGGCAAGCATCTGCTCAAGCTCTTCCAGTTCACGGGCGTTACGCCCTGCTATCAAAACCGTCATCGGTGCTTTCATGGCGTTATCCTTCCCTGCTCACTCAACTGATTGATCCGAAACAACCGGTACCTTCCGGCGACACTCCCAGGCTTTCCCTGGGCAGTACGGTAATAAACGGTGGCAATTCAAATTGCTGGAAAAAGAACGGAATAATCAGCTGATGTTGAAAACCACTGACTTCACTTCTTACAAACGCGATATCCAGGTAGTTCGCTTCCGGATCCGCCATTACACCGCCTGTAACGGTGAGGTAATCGAGGTTAATGAGGTCTTCTGAGAGATCCCGAAGCACCGGACTGTTGCCGGAGGATCCCGGCTCATCGAACATCGCTACCCGCCGAATGGCGCTGTGCTCAACGGGGCAGACAACGGCAACCCGGGCTGCCCGGCGGCTGGTTTCATCCAGCGTATTCCAGACAAACATCAGACGACCGAACTCAATAGCCGCGAACAGCAGGATGAAAAACATCGCCCCGACCAGTGCGAACTCAACGGTATGCAAACCGGACTGCGATCTGATGTTCATAGCGCCCTCATCTGCACGGTGCCGTTCATTTCGAAAGCCACATCAATGGGGTCGCCGCCGTAGAAGGCAGGGATTCTTCCGACAATTGGCACGTAGTTGTATATGGCCCGGACCTCAACGTGGGCAGCGTCGGGGCTGGACACGCTGATATCGCCAGCCGACCAACCAGGCAGAAGCGGCTCGCCGGCGCCCAGGGTATTTCCAAACACCACCAAGTTGCTCACTTCCTGCACCAGGTCGCTATCAATGAAAATCAAACCCACACTGGCTTCCATGGCATTAGATGCTGCATGGCGCGCGCCATCCTGAGTCGCACGTGTCATGGTGTGGTACTGGTGGAAGGCCCAGCCCAACTCACTCACAGCGAAAACGACCAGAATCAGCAGAGGCGCCGTCAGCATGAATTCCAGCACGGCGATACCCTGTTGTTTCCCTGCTCTGTGATATGCCCTCATGACTTCACTCCTTGATTCGCCAATACCGCTCAGCTATCGAAGCTATCCGGATCCTTGTAGAGCTGGATAATGTGGGGCCCAAGTCCAGCGCCGGGGTTCGGCCCCGGCGTTCCGTTGCCGCCACAATCGTCCTTGAACTGGCCGTAGAACACGGCCTGCCCCGCCTGATTCATCCGGTCCACCATGTAAAAGCAGCTGAAGCCCAACAAATCCACCGAATCCTGCCCGTTGGCCAGTCCGTCACAGTTACCGACCGGCATGGTCAGGATTCGTCGGCCCGGCGCACCGCTCGGCGGTTGATCCGGAACAACGCTCTCGTATTGCGATTCGTACCAATCCAGGTCGTAGGCGGGCATTGTCTGGTTGTTGTAATCCGCTTCCGTATAGGTCTCATGGTTTGTGAACCAGTCTGGCGGGTAGTCGGTCGAGTTCACCGGGCCGTTATAGATACCCAGGCGGGTGTTGATACCCTGGGCAAACGGACCGACGGTATTGCCTGGCTCTGTTTCGATATCACCATCCCCCCCTGCGGACAGACAGGCGTCGAACTCTCCCGCAGCGGCTTTCCTTACGTCAGCGCCACCGCTGCTGCCATCAAGTCGGATCAGGTAGAAGTTGCCGTTCCCGACTTCCGATGAGGTGCCAGAACCGATTTTCAACTGCTCCACCTCCCCACGGGAGTAACCAAAGGTAGTGCCTGGGGGGCTTTCCTCCTGTGGAGTGCCACAGGCCATCATGGGCACCACATTGCAGGCTTTTTGCAGGGCCGGACTCGGACCGGCAACCGCAGTACCGGCGACCGCCAGCTCATCAAACCCGAGTACCGGGGCAAACCATTCTCCGACGTCATAATTGGCGACACTTGCCCTGACGTATTGTGCGGGTGTGGTGCCGGCCACAAACGGATTCAGCGTGGAAGAGAATTCGAGCACCAGGCTGAGATCGCCATTGCTGGAAGCTGCCCCCAGCCCTGCATTGCCTGGCGCGGCCACGTTGGCAACAAAAGTGGTGTGGCCCGCGCTGCCAGCCAGAGCCGTGTTACCGGTTTGATCCAGCACCTTGGCCGCACTGAGCGCAGCGGCGTCCAGGGCATTCTGGAGCCTCGTCTTTTCCAGGTGAGCATTGCTGATATCCAGCGCGAGGGCGGCCATGCCGAGAATGGCCACCAGGGATATAGCTGCCAGCGGCAGAATAGCACCTTGTTGTAACTGCCTGACCCCGTTTACCAGTACCATGGCTCACCCTCCCGTTCAGCGCTGGAATCAGTGCTGGAGCCCAAGACCAACACCGCCGCTCATATCCGGATTCAGTCGTTTGGGGTTGCCGGTATCCTCGCGATAGCTGTTGTATCCGGCTTCCGCTTTACGACCATCCAATACCGGCAACTCCCGGGTTTGCTGATCCGGCGAAACGTACTTCTGGGCCGAAATCATCTGGCGCACCGAGTTACCGAACTGGTCCTCGGAACTGGGCGAGGCACATCCGACCATCAGCAAGCCTGCTACCAGCCCTGCCACTACTGTCTTCCAATTGCGCTTGTAAGCTTCCATGGCTTCCACCTCAGAGTTCATGACCGAATTGTCCCTTCACACTTCCCTGCTGGGTCGACTTGGCACCGGTACCAGGCTCATGCCGGCCTTCGGTATAGCCCAGCAGGTAAAACTCCAGATCCGACGGCTCCACAAAATAATCCGTCGGCAGGGTGAACCGATCACGATCCACTGGCTTGGCAAAGTGCGGAGTGACCAGAATCACCAGTTCAGTTTTACCCTTGATGAATTCCTGACTGCGGAACAGGTTGCCCAACACTGGCAGGTCGCCCAACCCTGGGAATTTGTCCACCCGTTCCCTCAGGGTCTCGTTAATCAGCCCAGCCACCCCGATGGTCTGGCCATTGGCCAGTTCAACCGTGGATGACGCACTTCGACTAGTCAGGGCGTTGATGAAAAAGGTGGCAGATGTATCAGGTACTGCCAGCGCAATGGAGTTCTGGTTGCTCAGCTCGCTGACCTTGATGTTGAGCTTAAGGCTGATCATGTTGGAATCCAGTACCGTGGGCAGGAACCCGAGGCTGACGCCAAATTCCTTGAACTCAATTTTGATTCCATCATCACGCCCACTGCCAACCGGGATCGGGAACTCACCGCCTGCATGGAAGGTGGCTTCCTGGCCGGTGAGAGTGGTTAACGTAGGTTCAGCCAGAACCTTGGCCAGGTTATTTTCCTGTGCGGCGTCAATCACCAGATCAAACAGGGTGTCGCCGTCCAGGAAGCTGGCAAACAATCCGGTACTTTCAAAGGTCATGGATTCGCGAAGAATCTGCGTGGCCGGCAACCCGCCTGTTACGGTGTCAAACCCGCCACCCGGAATAAACGCGCCGGACGGAGCCAGTGCGGTGCCGTTGTTGCCGGCGCCAATGGTCAACAGGGAATTGGCATTGATGGCCTCGAATTTGGCGCCAATGCGCTTGAGGAAATCCCTTGAAACCTCGGCTACCTGAACCTCAAGCATGACCTGCTGCGCTCCACCCACTTGCATCATATTAAGCACTTTGCCTTCTTCACCGCCCTGATAGCTGCGAGCAAGATCAAGTGCCGCCATCATGCGGGCGGTACTGCTTACCTCACCACTCAGGATGATGGCCTCCTGCGACGACCTGACTTCGATCTCCTCATCGGGCAGGATCTGATGGAGCTTCGATTTCAAGCTTTCAAGGTCATGATTGACTTCAATGCCAACAGCGCTGACCACCTGATTGTCGTTATCCCACAGGGTCACGTTGGTAGTCCCCAGTTTCTTGCCCACTACGTAGAGTTGCCGCGAGCGCAGAATCAGGATATCGGCGATATCCGGGTTACCAACGGAGATCTTTGCTACCGGCTGCTCCAGGTAGAGAATCTGGGACTGGTTCAGGGCCACTTCCACAACCTGCCTGTCCATCCCGCTCGCGAGCATGACTTGAGCGCGGGCTCCTATCGGGAACACCAGTACGCACATCAAAGCCAGGCTGATCAGAAAGCCTTCCAGCGATATATTCCGCGCCTTTATTATCATGGTCACTCTCTCCTGTTTTACTTCCCGTCCGGCTGCTGCAATCCACTGGCAACCGCCACTCCACACATTCGGTTACATGGATACCTTCGAGGTGCTGACTTCCGTGCCACGAATGATCGTGACCCTGGATGAGGTGGCAACCACTCTCCGTGGCTTCGGCGCTGGCGCTTTCACCACGACTTCCTCTTTTACCGGTTCCGGCTCAAGTGCCGGGCGCTTGGTGTCGTCCAATGGATTCCGCAAGGCCAGTTGCACCACCCCTTCCTGAGTCGCTTTGATCAGCTCTTCAGCTTCGTCCGAGCTCAGTTCCAGGGTGACCGCCCGAACAATCACCGGCTTGTCTTTTTCCGGTGATGCGGTCTGGTCCACCGCCAGCACCTTGACGTTTTCCAGCAGGGTCTGGGACTGATAGCGGCGGTTTCCATTGGGAATGGCGGAAACCACATCCACCCGGTTACCGGGCATCAGGAAGCCCGCCACGCCAATGACATCGTTCACGCGGACTGTCACAGCCCGCTTGTTGGGCTCGATCACGGCTGACAACGCGCTGCCGCCGCCAAAAGCGACCACTTTTTCCTTGAGGATCACCTCACCGGGGTAAATGGTGGTCATCGCAACGGTACTCTCAATGGCAACGGGCTCTTCATAGGCCCCGGATGGCACCATGGATCTCGGCATATTGACCACTTTCAGGTCACTCTTTTCCAATTTCTTTCCGAAAGGAATCTGTAGCGCCGCCACCACCACGGGTACGCCATCGTCCGTGGCCGGCGATGCGAAGCGATCCACTGCCCAGCCCCTGGCCAGGTAGGCGGCGCCAAGCCCCATCAGCAACGCAAAAGAAAGCATGAGTAAAGTTCTTGATTTGAACATAGCGGTCACCCCACGTTATCCATGTGTACGAAGTAGTTTTGCCAGGCCCATCGGATGGACTCCCGGCTGAGCCTGGCCGGTAACCCGCGATACCGGCAGTAATCACTGACCAGACCGAGCAGGTCCCGGGGGTGACAGGGCAGCAGGACGTTGTCCTGCTTCGGGTATAGCTCTGTCATCATGATCCGGGTAACCTCAGGATCGTTTTCGATCGCCATCTCCTGGCAGACCTGTTGCCATAACCGCAGGTACGATTCCGGCTCCAGGGTTTTAAAACCGATTTTGTGCCCGATCCGGCGCAGGAAGGCTTCGTCTGCCAACTCGAGCGGGTTCAGGTTGGTGGAAAAAATCAACAACATGTCGAACGGAACAGCGAAGTGCTGCCCCGCCCTGAGATTCAGAAAGTCCCGCTTCTCCTCCATGGGAACGATCCAGCGATTCAGCAGATCCATATGGGACACCCGCTGTCTGCCCAGGTCATCAATCAGCAACATGCCGTTGCTGGCTTTGAGCTGTATGGGCGCCTGATACTGTTTCCGCTGTTCATCGAACTTCAGGTCCAGCATGTCCAGGGTCAGCTCACCACCGGTGGTGACCTCAGGGCGATGGCACAGAACGTATCGGGGATCATGGCCACTGGTGAGATGAACCGGGTCCTGCTCCTCGCCATGAACCGGATGATGGAACTCCGGATCAAACAGGCTGATAACGGTATCGCCCACCAGGATGGCGTATGGGACGTAGACCGGACCGGCAAGCAACCTGACCAGTTGGCGGGAGATATAACTCTTGCCACTGCCTGCCGGGCCGTAGATAAATATGGCACGACCGGAATGAACCGCCGGGCCCAGTTGGGCCAACAGGCGTTCCTCCACTACGGTATTGCTGAACAGCCGATGGATATCCTCTTCGGTCACAACGCATTTGGAGACCGACTGGCGCCGGACCAACGCCTCATAATCCGAAAGTAAAACCGGAGCCGGACCGCAGTATCCGTCACGTGACAACGCATCAAGCGCCACAGCGCGTCCCCGGTCGGTCAGAGCGTAGCGAAGGCCCTTGCCGGAAAGGTTCTCACTGCGGCTTTCCACCTTGGCTTCCTGCCGCAGCAGGTTTATCACCGGCTCCAAAACGGCACCGGGCAGCGCTGTATGACGGGATAACTGGTGCAGAGTCTGATTGCTGACCAGGTTAAGATGCTTCAGCAACAGATCCGCCACGAAGAAGTGATCCAGGCCTGTATCCTCAAGGGTGTGCGGCCTGGAAATCATTCTGGTTGCCAGGTAATCGACGCCCCAGTCTTCAGAGGGTATGAGTTCGGCTTCCATTGCTCACTCCTTACTTGGAATTTCTTTTGACTCCGGTCGTTAAATAACCGCCAGGGCCGTTCCGCAGGCAATTGCCAGCGCGTAGGGAAAACGGAGTCCGGCAGCCTCGCCAGGCGCCGGAGGAATGTAGCGTGGCTGCATTGTTGCCAGCGACATAAGCATTGATCTATAACGTCGAATCATTTGGAGAAGCCCACCTCTGACAGTGATGTAGATGAGTGCGATCACCCCACCAGCAATCACCGTCAGGATGGCGGCAAACGCCACCTGGGCGGGCCCGATGAGTACTCCTACAGCGGCCAGAAGCTTGACGTCCCCGGCCCCCATCGCACCAAACACATAAAACGGGAGGAAACATAAAAGCCCGACCAACAATCCTGCCAGTGCCTGCAAAAGACCGCCCAAATGTCCCATCCAGGTGTGTAAAACAATCCCCACAACAGCAAGACAAACGATCAGCCAGTTAGGGATGCGACTTTCAGAGCAATCAAATACCACTGCAGCCACAAGGCCACTGATCAGGATTGCGGTAATGCCGGCTCCTCCATCCATGACTCCCCCCCTCTTCCAGAAATCAAGCGGGACCAAAATGATCCCGCTTTCTCAGCACCCAAGTGCATTTACTGAGTAGTTCCCCCAGTTGGTGCACCGTTTTCAATGATTCCGGTGATTTCACCGATCTTGAGCGCTACCGCTTGGCCAAGCTCCGAAAACGCTGTCACGGTCAACACGACAATCAACGAACCTGCCACCGCATACTCCGACAGCTCCAGGCCTTCCTCATCACGAATAAACTGAACTACTTTTTCCTTGAAGTTTTTCATTTTGTTACTCCTGCAGTCGTTAGACGAGCTTCCTTTGTTGTACAGCCACCATTCCGTGCGCTGTACCAACGATCATAGAAAGGGCCAGGATTAACCGTTAGGAGTATTCTGGTGAAAAAATAGGAGGATCTTGCAAACCCGGTCAGAGCTTGACCGGGTCACTGACTGAGAGCTGGAAAGGGAGGGCAGCCTCACCACGGGCGGTAAGCCATTTATGGCGATACTGGGTCGGCGTCATGCCGGTGTGTCGGTAGAACATCTTGGTGAAATGGGAGGCATCATGGAAACCGACGGACCAGCAAACGTCCATGATGGTGGCACTGTTGTTGTGTAACAGCGTGGTCGCCTTTTCAATGCGGCGCCGCATGATGTAATCCTGGAAGGTAATGCCGTACACCCGCTTGAACGCCCTGCTCAGTTGATAGCTGTTGGTGCCGCACCGTTCGGCTATATCCGCCTGCATCAGTTTGTCGGCCAGGTGTTGTTCAATGTAGGAGGCTGCGGATTCAACCGTTTTGTCCTCGCCGCGGTGCTTCTGGAAGCGGGCGTCGTCAGGCAGGGGCTGCTTCTGATGGATTGTGTTGCGGCGGTCGCGGTTTGAGGATTCCGCCAGAAGCCGGTCCAGCCGGTTGAGGGATTCAACCACGGTGCCTTCGTTAACCGGCTTTACAAAGTAATCCCAGACCCGGGTTCGCAGGGCCCAAACGGCCAGGGCCTCAGAGTGCTGTTCGGTAAACATCACCATCGGTATCGAGGCAAAATCCCGTTTTGCCTCGCTCAACATCGAGAGACTGGGTATGTCCGGAAAGTCGAACTCAAAACAGGTAATGTATCGTCCCTCGGATGCATAGACCGCTTCGAGATCGTCCTGCTTCGTTACACAGACCAGCGGGAAACGCCGCTCAATCACCCTGACAACCGCCGGGTCTGCCCCATACTGCGTGGCATCCACCAGCACAACGGTAGCTTTTTCCATCCCTACAACCCCTTCTTCCTACTTGTTTTCGGGTTGCCTTCCTTGTCGAGTCGCCAGTTCTCTCCGGATCTGGTGGGGAACAACATGTACTTTTTTTAATATTTTTTGTGACGTGCCTCTCATAGATAGGTAATGCACTTAGACATGTCAATAATATCGATACCAGATTTAACAATCTTTGATATTTAAACGAATAAGGGCCGCACGTATGTGCGGCCCTTATTCGATCCCACCAAAGGCTTGGATGGCTGTACGCCTCAACCGAGGTTCTTTTTTACGAACTTCTGGATTTCACCCACAATGCCCGACTGGAAGGCAATCACGGTCAGCACAAAGATGCCGCCCAGGATGGGGTCTACCCAATCCCCCAACGGGCCCTGGGATAACTGGTATTCCAGGTTAACCACGAAGGTAGCGCCAAATACAGGGCCCAGAAGCGTGCCTGTTCCGCCCAGCAGGGTCATCAGGATAACCTCGCCCGACATATGCCAGTGCGCATCATTCAGCGAAGCTAGCTGGAAGACAACGGTTTTCACAGACCCCGCCAACCCGGCCAGCCCGGCAGACATGACAAACGCCAGTACCTTGTACTGGTTGACGTTATAACCCAGGGACACAGCCCGGGGTTCGTTCTGCTTGATGGCTTTGAGAACCTGACCAAAAGGCGATCCTACAACTCTCTGCACCAGCAGGTAGCCCCCCAGGAAAACGGCCAGCACGAAATAGTACATCGCCAGGTTATTTTCCAGGTCAATAAACCCGAACAGGTAGCCCCTGGGCACACCGTGCATGCCGTCCTCACCACCAGTAAACGGCGCCTGGACGAACATGAAGTACACCAACTGGGCCAGTGCCAGGGTGATCATCGCAAAATAGATACCTTGCCTGCGTATGGCCACCAGGGCGAAAAACACACCCAGCACGGTAGCAGCAACGGTGCCCACGATAATGCCCATTTCCGTTGTCAATCCGGAGTAGTTAGACAGCAGGTAGCCGGTGGTATAGCTCCCGGTCGCCAGGAACGCCGCGTGCCCGAAGGACAGCAAGCCAGTGAAACCCAGCAGCAGGTTGAAAGCCACCGCGAACAGGGCAAAACACAGAATCTTCATCAGGAAGACCGGGTAGAACACCGCCGGTGCAATCAGCAGGAGCGCCAGCAACACCAGATTGAGTATGTGCTTGCGACGCTGATCCGCTTTCTGCTTTTGCAGCATGCTCTTCTGGATATCGCTCTGGTTGACAGGGTTGTCCATGATTACGCCTCCTTACCGAACAGGCCCGACGGGCGAATCAACAACACAACAACCATCACCAGGAAAATGACCGCCGAGGAGAACTCGGGGTAGAAAACCTTGGTAAAGCCTTCAATGACCCCCATCAGCAAGCCGGTAATAATGGCGCCCGCTATGGATCCCATGCCGCCGATGACGACCACCGCAAACACCACGATTAGAATATTCGACCCCATGCCCGGATTCACGGAATAGATCGGCGCTGCCAGGACACCGGCGAAGGCGGCGATCATGACGCCAAAACCGTAGGTCAGGCTGACCAGCAAAGGCACGTTAATGCCGAACCCCTGCATCAGTTGGGCGTCTTCGGTGCCAGCTCTCAGATAGGATCCCAACTTGGTTTTCTCAATCATGAACCAGGTGCCAAAACAGACCAGCAGTGCCATGAAAATGACCCAGGCCCGGTAGTACGGCAGGAACATGAAATCCAGTTTGAACCCGCCCTGGAAGATGTCCGGCATGGAGTAACGCATGCCGGATACTCCGTAAATATTGGTCAGGATACCCTGGATCATCAGGGCCACGCCGAACGTGAGCAGCAGGCTGTAGATATGGTCCTGGCCGGCAATCCGACGTAACAGAAAATACTCGATCAGCATACCAAAGCAACCAACCACCACAGGGGCCAGGAACAGGGCGACCCAGTAGTTGATGCCCATGGCATCAAACATAATGACCGTGACCATCGCGCCGAGCATATACATGGCGCCATGGGCAAAGTTAATGATTTTGAGCAGGCCGAAAATAACCGCCAGCCCAAGGCTCAACAGGGCATAGAACGCACCGTTGATTATCCCGAGCAATAGCTGGCCGAACAGCACAGCAACGGGAACTCCCAGAATCATGGACATGTTGCAAACTCCAAAAGCAGTGCAAACCAGGTAGCCGGTCTGCGAATCTGCAGGTTCCAGAGTTCGCCCCGCCGGGGTTGCGGGGCGAACCGTTGGTCAATACCTCAGTTCTTGGATACGAGTGAACACTGGCTCTCAGACAGCGGGCGGTATGCCTCGTCTCCCGGGATAGTGCGGACAATCTTGTAGAGATCCCACTCGTTCTCAGACTCTTCCGGAGTTTTCACTTCCGCCAGGTACATGTCATGGACCATGCGGCCGTCTTCGCGAATCCGGCCATTGGTGGCGAACATATCGTTGATGGGAGTATCCATCATCTGCTTACGTACGGTCTGGGCATCATCCGAGCCGGTTGCCTTCACTGCATTCAGGTATTGTATGGTGCTGGAGTAGATGCCCGCATGCACCATGGTCGGACGTACGCCGGTTTCTTCCATGAAGCGGTCGGCCCACTTGCGGGCTTCTTCATTCATGTCCCAGTACCAGCCAGTGGTCAACTGAATTCCCTGAGCGGACTCAACACCCAACGCGTGTACGTCGGTGAGGAACAGCAAGAGAGCGGCCAGGGTCTGACCGGATTGGGTCAGGCCAAATTCACCGGCCGTGGTGATGGCGTTCGTGGTATCGGAGCCGGCGTTCGCCAGGGCAACCACATCTGCACCGGAGGACTGTGCCTGCAGGATGTAGGAGGAAAAATCCGATGTCGGGAATGGATGACGGGCAGTCTTGACCACCTTGCCACCGTTTTCCTCGACTACTTTGGTAACGTCCCCTTCCAGGGCGTGACCAAAGGCGTAATCCGCCGTCAGGATAAACCACTCTTTACCCCCCTCCTGCACAACGGCCTTTGCGGTACCGTTCGCCAGTGGGTAGGTGTCGTAAACGTAATGAATATGGTTCGGGGTGCAGTGCTCGTTGGTAATGCTGGAGGCCGCAGAGCCGGACACAATGCCCAGGCTGTCGTTCTCTTCCAGAAGTTTGGTCACTGCGATAGTGACGGAGGAAGCAACCATACCTGCAACCAGATCCACATTCTCATTCTCCAGCCAGCGGCGTACCGTGCTGGAGGCAGAATCCGGGCTGTTCCGGTCATCGGCACTGACCACCTCGATCTTCGCGCCGTTTACTTTACCGCCAAAATCAGCGATGGCCATCTCAAGGGCTTTAAGACCATTGGGACCGGCCAGATCACGGTAGGTGCCCGACATGTCCGCCAGGTAACCGATTTTCACGGTGTCGTCAGAAATGTCAGCCTGGGCGCTCCCGACCATCATGGCTGAAGCAATCGCTGTTGTGAGGAGCTTTTTCATAATTGTCATTGTTGTGTCTCCGCTACTGTTGTTGTCGTTCCGTTGGTTGTATCAGGTTTTCGTTGTTGATTTGCTCTCTTGTTCTCCGGGCCTTAAACGCCCAGATAGCTATCCAGTACCGACTGCTTGGCCTCAAGCTCGTCGGCACTGATTTCCTCCACAATCTGGCCGTGCTCCATCACGTAGTGACGGTCCGCCAGGGGTGCGGCGAAATGAAAATTCTGTTCCACCAGGACAATCGTCAGTCCCTTGTTCTTGAGTTTAATCAGCACTTCTCCCAGTTTCTCGACAATCACCGGGGCCAGGCCCTCGGTGATCTCATCCAGCAGCAGCATATTGGCGCCGGTCCTGAGGATGCGTGCCATGGCCAGCATCTGCTGCTCACCGCCGGAGAGCTTGGTGCCCTGGCTGAAACGACGCTCGTACAGGTTCGGGAACATGCTGTAGATTTCTTCCAGACTCATGCCGCCGCTGCGTACCACAGGGGGCAGGGTCAGGTTTTCCTGAACGTTGAGTGCGGAAAAAATGCCCCGGTGTTCGGGGCAATACCCAACACCCAACCTGGCAATATGGTGGGGCTGACAGGTCATGGTTTCGTTGCCGTTGATCATGATCGAGCCGGTGCGGCGGCCGACCATGTTCATGATGGCTTTCAGCGTTGTGCTGCGCCCTGCCCCGTTGCGCCCCAACAGGGTAACCAGTTCGCCACGGTGCACCACCAAATCGATGCCGTGGAGAATGTGGGATTCACCGTAGAAGGCGTGAAGCCCGGAAACTCTGAGTTGTTCGTATTCTTTGTCCGACCCCAGACTCATTCGACTGCCTCCTGAGTGCTCTTCGCGGTCCCCATGTAAACTTCCCGCACACGGGGATCCTCGGAGACTTCCTGATACTCCCCTTCCGTCAGCACGGCCCCCTGGGCCAGAACGGTAATCCGGTCACACAGCTTGCTGACCACCCCGAGATTATGCTCAACCATCAGCACGGTCCGCCCTTCAGCGGCCTTGCGCACCAGTTCCACGACCCGCTCCACGTCTTCGCCACCCATGCCCTGGGTTGGCTCATCAAGCAACAGCAACTCCGGCTCCATGGCCAGCGTGGTGGCCAGCTCCAGGGCACGTTTCCGGCCATACGCGAGTTCAACCGTGGTGGTGTTGGCGAATTCGGTGAGTCCTACGGAGTCGAGCAGTTCCATGCAGCGCTCATTCAGTTTGTTCAGGCTGCCTCCCGACTTCCAGAACTGGAACGTGTTGCCCTCAAAACTCTGTAACGCCACACGAATGTTTTCCAGTGCGGTCATATGGGGAAAGACCGCTGAAATCTGAAAGGAACGGACCACGCCCCTGCGAGCGATGGCGGCGGACTTCATCGCGGTGATGTCCTTGCCGTTGAACAGGATCGTGCCTCGTGTCGGGGGGAGAAACTTGGTCAACAGGTTGAAGACGGTCGTCTTACCCGCGCCGTTTGGCCCGATCAGGGCATGGATATGGCCGCGCTGAACCTTGAGGTTCACGTCGTCGACTGCAACGAAGCCTTTGAATTCTTTTACAAGGCCGCGGGTCTCAAGTACGAACTGGTCACTCATGGTGACACCCCACCTTTTGTTATTGTTGTACATGAAAACTAATAATTACAGATTAGGTTAACGTATACGTAAACGTCAATATTAATCTGTGGATTTTTCGGCACTCAGCCCGGCCAGGAATTCACACACCAGTTGCACCATCTCCTCAGGGTGTTCCAGGTGCGGCGAGTGTCCGGTTTCCGGTAGAAAAACCGGTGTGGCCGAATCACCAATTCCCTCGACAATCGCTGTCACCTGTTCGGGAACGCCATACTCATCATCCTCTCCCTGAATGATCATAGACGGGCACTGGATGGCGTCCAGCCAACGGCTGAAATCCATGTATTCCTGGAACCCCTTATCCAGCCAGATGGTGTGCCAGGCATTAAAAATATCATCGGTGCGCTCGCCATGATGGCGCAGCAATTTCTCGCGCAGCCCTTCTTCCCGATAGCGAGTCTGCATTTCCTGGATGCCCGAGACAGTCAGGTGATCGGCCCAGGTATGGGCCGCCATGGTGATTAACCCTTTTACCCGGTCACCGAGCGCACCGGCGGCAATCAGGGCTATCGAACCGCCGTCACTGTGGCCGATCAGGATGACTTCCCGTAGTTCAAGCACGTCCAGCAGGCGCGGCAATAAGACAGAGCCCTCATCCTCCTGATAGGTGTACGGCCGTGGGAGCACTTCATCCGTGGACAGACCGTAGCCCCGGCGTTCGTATATGAGAGCATCCAGCCCTGACGCCCTGGCCAGGCGCTCCGGAAATTTCCGCCAAAGGGCAATATTGCCCAGAGATTCATGCAGAAAAACCAGGGTTGGGCCAGCGCTCGCTTGATGGCGGATTCGCCGGACCTGAAACGCCACACCTTCACCCAAAGGCACCGACATATCACGAATCTGCATGGCGTTACCGATTGGGTGGAATGGAATAGGTCATGGTGGAATGGGCTACGGGTTCCTCAACACCTTCGGAATATACGAACACCTCGCCAACTCCCATGGTGCGCCCCACTTTCAACATCGTTGCCCTGGCCCATATCGGGGCATGGGCGACCGGTTTGCGCAGGAAGTTGATATTGAGATTCGTCGTCACCGCCAGCGGGACCAGGCCAATCTTGCTGAGCAGTGCGGCATAAAGCGTGACATCCGCCAGCCCCATCATGGCCGGGCCAGACACCGTTCCGCCCGGACGCAGGTGCCCTTCATCCACTTCCAGTTTCATCTCGGCCCAGCCGTCCCCGAGTTTCTGCAGGGAGCCGTAAGCGGCCCCCTGGGGAAACTGCTCATCAAGGAAGGCCTGCAGCTCTTCAAACGTGATGATCATGCGTCGGACTCGTCCTTTGCACGGTTACGCAGCACAAAGCGCTGAATCTTGCCGCTGGGTGTCTTCGGAAGCTCGTCCACGAACTCGATTTCACGGGGATAGGCGTGGGTGGAAAGCCGGCGGCGTACCAATTCCTGAAGTTCATCTTTCAGCGCCTGATCTTCCGTCGGCTCCTGGCCACTCTTGATCACCACATAGGCCTTGATGATAGACCCCCGCTTTTCGTCGGGCTTGCCAACAACGCCGGATTCCGCAACCGCGGCATGTTCCAGGAGGGTGCTTTCAACGTCTGCAGGGCCAACCCGGTATCCGGCTGTGGTGATGATATCGTCATCACGTCCACTGAAAGAGAAGCCGCCATCGCCATGGCAGACCACCATGTCACCGGTCAGGTAATAGCCGTTCACAAACGGGTCTTTCTCGCCCCAGGTGTAGCCGTCGAAATGGAACAGTGGCGATGCTTTAACATCCACAGCGAGCTGGCCGATTTCGCCCTCACCGACTTCTTCGTTTTTCTCGTTCAGGGCCACCACTTTATGCCCCGGGGACGAGAATCCCATGGAACCCTGGCGCACCGGGTGCTCAAGGCCATGGAAGTTGCAGCAGGTCATGCCGGTTTCCGTCTGGCCATAATGATCCTTGACCGGACAGTAGTGACGGTTCTTGATCCAGTTAACCACTTCCGGGTTCAGCGGCTCGCCAGCGCTGCTGGCTACCCTGAGCCCAAGATTCTCGCCTGCAGGCAACACGTGATCATTGGCCTTGAGCAAACGGTAGGCCGTGGGCGCAGCCGCCAGGTTGGTGATTTTGTATTTGCGGATCATGTCGTAGGTGGATTCCGGGGTGAAAGCGCCCGGGTTGAAGTGGGTGGCGTGGCCCATCAACAGCGGTCCGACCACGGCGTAGTACAGGCCATAGGCCCAGCCCGGGTCAGCCACGTTCCAGAACACGTCGTCATCCCGCAAGTCGATGGCGTACCTCATGTACACATAGAACGCCAATAGCGCCTTGGCCGGCACAGCCACACCCTTGGCCTTACCCACGGTTCCGGAAGTAAACATCTGCAGGAACGGATCCGAGCCCTTGATCATCACGGGTTCAAACTCGGGGGACTGCTCTTCCAGGGTCTGCTCGAAATCGGGTATTTCGGACCCAGCCTGATCCGCTTCCAGGCACAGCACCGGCGGGCACTGGTTAACTTCCTTCAGCTTGGGATAGTTCGTCGGATCGGTCACCACCAGTTTTGTATCGGCGCGCTCCAGGCGATACTCAATGGCGCCGGAGCCAAACGCGGTAAACAGGGGCTGGTATACCGCCCCGGCGCGCAGGGCGCCAGCGATCACCACCAGCAACTCGGGGCTGCGTGGCAACAAACCAGCCACCCGGTCGCCCTTGCCGATACCCCGTGACTTCAGATAATTCGCGAAGCGGGCGGATTTTTCTTTCAGCTCCGCAAAAGTCAGGGCGCCGTCGCCGCCACCGTCCTTTTCGTAATAAAGCGCCACTCTTTGTGGGTCCGCCGCCCACTTGTCGCAGATTTCGTGGCATACGTTCAGCCCGGATTCCAGGCGTCCATCCAGGATCTCCGCTTCCAGGGCTGCGGCATCAAAATTGTTATAAACCGTTGTGTATTCCGGGAGGCTCATTCTCAACTCCTGTTGTTTTTATCGTTGAATGCTGACCTCTAGGTTTAGCACAGGGTCTTGTTTACGTAAAGGTAAACTTTAGACCAAAAAATCAGGTTGCCGAGCCGTCTTAGAAACGATCAGGAGGCGTGGCCGCTGGTCAGTATGTGGTGCAATCCGTCGCACTCCACCATGGGGTCGTCACAGTTCACCACGATGTCGGATCGGGCGATCACATAGCTCTTGCCGGTGATGTTGTTTTTCACCACCTGATGCTCGCCTTCCTGTTTCACTCCGGTAAACTCGCCGATAAAGCCGGTCTCCCGGAGGGATACCGTTTCCAGCCGATCCCCGGGCTTGATACGGCCTTCGTAGTTCATCAACGCCAGCCGGGCAGAGGTGCCGGTACCGGTGGTACTGCGACAGATCACGCCCGGATGCACGTAGGTGGCCGACCGTGACCGGTAGCACCCTTCAGCCACATGTTCCACCGGCCCCATGAAATGCAGGAACGGCAGCGGACCAACGTCACCGAGGGTGTAATGGGAGAACCCCCGCTCCGCCTGAATGGCTTCGACAATGGCGTGCGCGGTGTTGGCAAGCTTGCGCTCTTCGTCCAGGGTCAGGTCGAACCCCAGTTCCGTGGCATCCACCAGCGCATAGAAGCCTCCACTATAGGCCACGCTGTAGGTCACCCGGCCCACCGCCGGCACATCAATAGTGGCCTGGTAGGTGTCAATGTAACTGGGCAGCCCCTCGCAGGTAATGGCTTCCACCACACCGTTTTCCACGGTGGCGTCGATCTGGACCAATCCGGCCGGGGACTCCAGCACAAAGCTCTGCCTGCCTTCTTTCTTGGCGACAATGCCGCTTTCCAGCACCGCCGTGGCGGTGCATATGGTGTTGGACCCGGAGTAAATCGGGTACCCCATCACTTCCATGATGATATAACCGGCAACCGCTTTCGGGTCTGATGGCGGGACCAGCAGATCCACCGACATCTCCGGAATGCCGTACGGTTCTTCCAACAGCAGTTTTCTGAGCCCGTCGGCATCGTCCCGCAGGTATTCCATCTTCGCCCGGACCGTGTCGCCGGGTATCGCATCAATGCCGCCGGTCACAATACGACTGACATCGCCGCCGGCATGGGTATCCATCAGTTGAATCGTCAGCTCAGGCTTCATCAGGCGCTCTCCAGGGACCAGGGTTTGCCGTGCTCTTCCCACTGTGAGTCGGGAACAATCACGATCTTGCCGAGATAATTGCTACCCCGGTTCACAAAGTAGCGCTCGGCCTGATGCAGTTCCGAGAGCCTGAAAGCACCGTGCAGAACCGGTTTGAGCTGCCCGCCGCGAATCCAGGCCATGAGTTGCTCCGCTTCCTCCCGGGTACCGTGGGAAACGCCGAATATCTGCACCTGATACAGGTAGATACGGGTCCACAGGATCTCGCTGATATTGCCGCCACTGGCACCGGCGATGCTCAGGCGCGGGTAGGTATCGCGGGCGTTCATATCGAAGATCATGGTGTCGATGAACACATCGGTCATTTCACCGCCCACCAGATCCATGACCGCATCGAAGGGCTTGCCGCCGGTCGTGGCTTTGGCCCGATCAACGAAGGTGTCCATATCGGATCGATCCAGAACCGCCTCCGCCCCCAGAGTGAGCAGTGAATCGGCCTTATCCTGCTGGCTCAGTGCGTAGGGAATCGCGCCCATGATCCGGCACAACTGGATCAGCGCGGTGCCCACACCGCCACTGGCCCCGGTGACCAGCACCCGCTCCCCTGCCCTGACATTGGCGGAGGTCAGCATGTGCATGGCGGTCTGGTAGGAACACATGCCCATGGCCGCCACTTCCGCGTCCGCCAGTTCAGGGTTGGGAATAGGGTGAAACTGGTCCGCCGGCAACGCAACGTATTCGGCATAGCCACCATCGGCGCCGTGGCCGTAATAGTCCGGCGTCAGGTTGATGTCGGGACGATCATCGGCGTAGATGTTGAAATCCAGCAGGCCCCGCTCACCGATGCGGCTTTCGTCGACACCTTCACCCACGGCAACAACCCTGCCGGCAATATCCGCGCCCTGAATCCTGGGGAACAGCAGAGTCGGCTCACCGCCCATCTGGAACGAGGTCATTTCGCCTTTTTTGGTGGGGTACAGGCCCTCGCGGGCCTTGCGGTCGGTGTTGTTTTTGGCCGTTGCAGTGACCTGAACCAGCACCTGCCCCGCGCCGGGCTTCGGGGTGGTGACGTCCTGATATTCGAGTTTGTCGATATCACCGTGACCGGTAAGAACCATGGCTTTCATGGTGTTCGGGATCATGGGCGGGCAATCCTCCCTGGCTGCTGAATTTAGGGTATCCAGTCAGGATAGGTTAGATTCCCGGAGGTGTCAGGGGGGTGTTGCGGGTATCCGCAACGGGTTTTGCCGTGTCACAGACTGACCATCCTGGTTGGCAAGGGTCAACTGTATAGCCCGGGAATTGCAGGAGGCGTGAGCCAGCCGGGGACAGGCACTACAGAGAAACACCCTGCTCCAACAGATGCTTGATCCCCGGCTCGCTATTAAAACGCCAAGCCAGGTCCAGATCACTCTCACGCTCGGTTTCCGTTCGCGGGAACACCTGCCCCAGATAGTCGAGAATGTCTGCGCCTCCGTTTCTGTAGGCATAAGCCAGAACACTGTAGGGCGGCGGGCCCAGCAAAGGGTTCTCGCTGGCACCAGCTTCCACCAACGTCTTTGTGGTGGCTAGATCACTATTGACAACTGCGCTGGTCAGGGCATTGGAAGCCATCTGTTCGCTGAACCCGTCCGGATGCGCCCCATGGTCCAGCAGTACTTTAACGACCGGCTCAGCCCGGTTCAAAACCGCAAGTTTCAGAGGGTAACGATATTCAGCGTTGTAAACATTGGTTCGTGCACCCATGGCTAACAGAGCTTCAACCATTTCACGCTGATCAGCCGTAACTGCAGTCATCAGAGGCGTATTCCCCACAAAATCCCGAGCATTGAGATCGTAGATTTGTGGTGCCAGCTCATCGAGAATCATGACCTGCCCGGTCAGGGCCAGGATGTGCATCGTCGATGTTGCAACATCAGCGCCGTTTTGCAGTAGGTAGCGGACTGCCTCTATATCTCCCCGGAATACAGCGACATCAAGTAGGGTCAGGCGGCTCAGGTCATCTCTTGAGTTCAGCACCTGCGTTTCCAACCCGGTCAGTGCGTCCAGACCATAATGGAGAAACTCCCAGACCGGCGCAGAAGGCGCGTCATCAGCTTTGGTAAGCAACGCCACCAACGACAGCCGGTGCTGCCAGCCAATGTCGTCTTTTTTCAGGGTTTCTTTTGCTAACTGAGCAGCCGACTGGCCCGAATAATCAGCTTCATGTAAATCCGCTCCAGCGCGAACCAGAGCATCGAGCAGGTCCAACTGCCTGCCATGGCGGACCATACCATTCAGTGTGCGCGCCAGAGATTCATCCAAGACATCCTCACCATCGTTCTCCAGCCACGTAACCAGTTCATCTTCCGACAAAACCCCGCCCAAAGACTCCAGAGCACTAACCAGAAACTCGTCCTTCTCCCCCCAGCCCAGGGAATCAAGCAGAGTTTCCGCAAGCCCCTCTTCGTCAACACGAAGTGCGTAGCGATAGGGAGCGCTCGGCTCTATTCTGAAAAAATCATCAGAAAGACCTGCTCCATCTTTTACAAGACGCTTGAAAGCAGACAAGTTGTTGTAGCGTGCTGCCATGTACAACAGCGGTTCACCGAGAAAAGCATCCTCCGGCTGCAGCGAGTTCTCCAGAAGAGACTCCCACCATTCACGATCGTCGCGAGCGACGGCCACCAGGAAATAGCCGGCTTCGGGCTTGCCTTGATAATCCCTGCCATTCTGAGCCTGATAACGTTGACTGAGATAGTCCATTAGATTCTGGTGGCCATAAGACGCGGCCAGTTTAGGGAGGTTGTCCGTATGCTGAGCAGTCGCTTTAACCATCTGAAGCGCCACCGGTTCGTTCAGCCGGGCCGCGTAGTCCAGCGGGTATTTACCATGCTCATCCTTGGCATAGACCCCTTTGCTGAGTTTCATGGCATGGGTGGCTAACTCTTTTGAACCGTATGCGCCAATCAAATGAAATGGGGTTCGACCACGGTCGTCCTTTTTTAACAACACGTCGAAGCTAAGTAGCAGCGATGCTGCATCAGCCTGCCCCGCACGAATGGCAATATGAGCCGCAGTCTCACCTTCTTTATTGGTTTCGGTGATGTCCGCGCCCTCTGCCAGCAGCACCTTAACTTCCTCAAGATCCCCACTATTCACTGCCTGCATCAATGGTGTGAGGTCGTTTTTGTCCGACATCGAATCTTTTTCTTGCAACTCCCCCTGGTTGCCCTCGCTGTGCGTCAACGTACTCTGGGCAAGCTCAAGGATCGTGCCTTCCGGGTCATCCACTACACTCGGATCGGCCCCGGCTTTCAGAAGCTCTACAAGAATAACCAACCGTTCTGCGCGAACTGCTTTCACAACCGCATTGGAGTAGCCGTCCCCCTCTCCGTTCGGATCAGCCCCGTTTTCCAACAGCGGCGACAGCAAGGCCACTTTGCCTTCGTCCACCACATCTACCAACGCATTTGTCAGGCAGCCTGTGTTGTCTGAATGAGTTTCTGCCAGCAACTCAACTGTCTCCTGAGTTCCTGCATCAATCGCCGCCGAGAACACCCTGCTGCAATGGCGACCACTTGCCCGGGCCCCCGCCTTAACCAAGTCTGAAATCGAACTGACATTCCCATGACGCGCAGACGCCCAGAGTGCATAGGAAAGAAGGTCAGAGCGTCGGTGGGTGTAAGACAGCACCTTCTCCGTCCAGCCCGCTGCCGCAAAATACTCCAGGCGTTCGTAGTAATTATCTTCTCCAAAAACGGCGTCCGGTTGCCACAGACGCTTTGCCAGGCCCGTAGCACCAGCCTCAGCAGCAACAATGAACGGTGAATGATCGACGTCATTCCATTGCGGCAGCGGCGGATTCAAAGAGAGAACCCACTCCACGAGGGGATCGTTTTCCAGCCTAAGCCCGTACCGCAGGAAGCGCATCAAAGGCACCCCCTGCCCCGCAACCAAAGGAGCAAGGTGCAGCAGCTCGTCGCCGCGCCTTGCAATCGTATCCAGAGCCCAAATGGGACTGATCACCCGGTTGCCGATCAGGTATTCCAGGTCCTCACGCACGTAATTTTCGAACACAGCCGAGCCGGTACGGGGATATAGTTCCAGAGCTTCAGATTGGGTAGGCAAAGCATCATACAGCGTTCGGGCCAGGGTGGCGGAACCATACTTCACCGCTAGCCGGACGTCGCTGACTTCTACCTCCTGCCAGCGATTCAGCAGCTCGGCAACGACCTCAGGCCTGTTGAACCGAATGGCCATCCCGAGGGGGGTAAAACTATCGAGACACTTACTGGATAAAGCTGCCTGTGGCGCCCGATCCAGAACCCAGCGCAGGGTTCGCAAGTGGCCGGTGACTGCAGCCCAATGCAGTGCATGACAGCCCGACTCCCCCAAATCCTGCCGCAATAGCCGCTCAGGCACATGATCAGGCTGCTTCATAAAGCTCCACCAGGAAGCCGCAGAGATACCGGGTGGTGGCATGCCATCACCCTGCTCTGCCCAGTGGTTCATCAGCACATACAGAACATCGAGATTCTCAGCGAGCTCGAAAGCCGTCCCCCCTCGGGAATTGACCAGTGGATCGGCGCCAGCCTCCAGAAGCGTCGTGACAGCTTCCGCACTACCATGGCGGGCAGCTTTGATCAGCGCTGTGCGATGATTGACAGACTTCTGAGTGTCAGCTGCGAAACCGAGCTTCAGCAACCAGTGAATGATCCCGATTTCATTTGCGAAAGAAGCACTGTGCAGAGGGGTGTTGCCGAATTTGTCGTATTTCTCAAGCTCAATACCAATAGTGTTCAGGTACTCAAGAATGTCCAAGTGCCCGCGCTCGGCGGCCGTTCGAGCGAAACTATCCCAGCGCGAGTCGGCAACATCCACATTGTCACCCTGTAAGCTCACCCATAGCTTCAGATCCTCCAACTGGCCGTTGCGGGCCATTTCATAGGGTGCCATGCCCAGAGCATGAGAATGCCAGGCCAGGAATGCCCAAACGGCGCAGAGACTGAAAAAGCACTTCATCCAGAGACCATATTATCCGTTGTTGCTGAGGCAGCATCCGGTAGCGAGTCCACCAAGAGCACATCCCGGAATGCCAAGTAATGGGCCCCGCTCATCACCGCTCCAAAAACCAGAACAGCGATCAAAGCCGCGACACTTAAGACAACCAGCGAGGTACTGGCGGCCCCAAGGCTGACCATCGACAAAAAAAACAGGTAACCCAACGCCATTCCATTGACCACAAAAAAGAAAAGAGTGAAAAGGTTCGGGAGGCACGCCTTCAAACTGGTTAATACGGCATGCGATACGCCCATCTCCGACACAACAACAAGCGGGATAACAAAACAAAAAAGTGCACCTAAAACAGCAAACGTCAACAAGCCAAGTCCCAACACCACAATCAAAGCCGGCATTAACTCCGACCCAGAGTGTCCCCAGCCTCTACTTGAAAAACCACGAAACGTAAGGGAGTCCCAAATTACAGGCCCTGCATCAACCACAGAAACGATTGAAACACAGGCGACCCACATAGCCGCTGCGGCCAGCCCTATAAAAACCGGGAGAAAAATCATGCTTACAACACCATGACCACTGAATCCCGCGAACACATCCTTAAAACGCGCGCGATTCTCCACCGCCCCATGATACAAAGCCATCATTCCGCCATAGAAGACCAGCGTCATCACAATACAAAAAAGCACCAGTGATACATGGCCAAACAGTCCCATTCTCGAGTTTAGCGCCAGAATGCCAAATAACACCGCCTGCGGCAGTAGTGCCACAATCAGGTATGCTGGAAGAACTATTTTCCAATGTGCCCGAAATAACCCGATGGCTTCAACGACCCAACTGAGTGGCGGACCAATATTTACCTTGCGGGGAGCAACATCTGAGAATGCTGTATATTCATGACGCTTGTTCACCATCAAACTCCTGAATTCACTTTCCATATGAACCTGTAACGAACTCATCCGTACGAAGCACAAAACCGTATCCGAAGTCATTCACTCAAAGCGGACTCTAGGGCTGCCGGCAGAGGATACCCCTCCTGAAACAAGACCTCAGTCCCTTCCTGATTTCTTTCAGCCGAGACCGGGAGAAGCGAGAAAGATCAGTAAAAACAGCCCGCAAATCTAAGCCAGGGAAGCCCTCAAGGCCCATCTCTACAAGCCAAACTTAGGGAGGTAGTAAATAATCGGCGTGTCCACCAGTAGCTCTTCAGATCGTTTTTCCGCTTCTGCAATAACCTCGGGAGACAAGTTCGGCTTTGCCCTTTCAATGCTTCGCTCTACTGCAGAACTCCCGCGCTCTCTGTAGATCGCTAAAAGTACTGCCAAACCTTCGACCGGCTTGGCCTCGGGGTACCGATACATCCCTTCAGGGCCATCCAGCATGATTAGGCCGTACTCATACAAGGCATCGAAGTAATCTGTCTGCCCCATGCGGTCGATCCATTCATGGGACTCCTCGAACCGGCCGTCCTCCTTCAACTCCACTGCCAAATTCAGGATAGCTTTGGGAAACCCCTGCTCAGCTGACGCCCGGAGCCATTTGAGAATGTCTTCCCTTCGGCCCTTTTCGGTCCAGTAAAAGCCCCTGCCTTGCTCATCCAGCATGACTGCCATCCAGTACCGGGCAAAGGCATGGCCATTTTCTGCCGCACGCTCAACCCATTCGAAGTCCTTATCCGAGTCCCCACCAATGGCGTAGGCTGAGGATAAAGCCATCATCGCCTGAGTATCACCAGCCTCTGCCTTCGGAAGTGCAAGCTCTTTCGCTCGATCTAGCCAGTCCTTCCGGTCATAATCGCAGTCCCTGAGGGCTCCACACATTCTGCCCTTTTGGGCAAACCGCAGCATGGCGTAAACATCGCCGCCTTCAGCTGCTTGTCGGTAAAACTGTTCCGCGTCATCTGTGATATACGTGGAATTTCTACGCAGAATATTCCCGGCGTAATAGGCCGCCTCGGCATGGCTCAATTGAGCGGCTTCTTTGAATTTGGTGAACGCATTTGGGCTATACAGTTGCTGATAGAGGATATAGCCCTCCTGAAATAATGCTTCCGCCCGCTCCTGATCGGTTTCGGCTAAGACCGGGAGTCCGGCAAAGAGCAGTAAAAATAACCCGCAGATCCGGGTAAGAGAGCCTCCCGAAAACATCCTTACATACCGAATTTCGGCAGGTAGTAAATAATCGGCGTATCAATCAACAACTCCTTGGACCGTTCCTTCGCCTCGGCCATGATTTCAGGCGTCAGATAATCCTGGTAGTACTCAATTAATTCCAGTGGCTCATCCTTGCCCTTCTCGCGGTGCACCGCAAGAAGAATAGCGGCGCCCTCGACAGGGCGGGGCTTTTCGAAATGATATGAGATAGTCGGCGACATAACCTCGCCAATATCCGGCCCCATCATGATCTGAACACCGGCCTCGACAAGGGCATTGTAATGGTCAGTTTCTGCCATTTTCTCAATCCAGTAGCGTCCTTCTTCAAACTGCCCCTGCTCTCGGAGCTTGACGGCCAGTTTGCGCATGGCCGGAGGATACCCCTGCTTGGCAGAAGTCCGAAGCCACTTGATAATGTCTTCGCGACGGCCTTCTTCGGTCCAGTAAAAGCCCATTTCCCGCTGGTCCAACAGACCCGTCGCTAGCCAATACTGAGCAAACGCATGGCCATTCTCAGCAGCCCGCTTTACCCACTCAAACCCCTCATCCCGGTCTCCACCAATGCCAGCAGCAAGAGCTACAGCCATCATCGCTTCGGTGTCACCAGCTTCGGCCTTCGGGAGTGCGAATTCCACGGCCCGGTCCAGCCATTCTTCGCGATCATAGTCGCAGTCTCTGAGAGTGCCGCACATTTTGCCTTTTTGGGCGAATCGCAACATCGCATAGACTTCACCGCCTTCTGCTGCCATGCGGTAAAACTGTTCTGCTTCTTCGGTCATATAAGAATACCGTTTACGGAGAATTTCCCCGACCCAATACGCCGCCTCTGGATGACCCAGATTGGCAGCTTCCTCAAGTGGGGTTATTGCCACAGCGCTGTAACGTTGCTGATATAGAGTGTATCCTTCCCGAAACAACGCTTCCGACCGTTCCTGATCGCTTTCTGCCAAGGTCGAAGAAGCAGACACGAGCAGTAAAAACAGCCCACATATCCGGGCCAGTGTGTTCTTTGACATAAATTAAACCTGTCCCAGTAGGTGTAGACTGAATTTCCCTCTCAACTTCTTGTAATCCTCAAACCTTTTTAGATCCAGACCTTCGGTAAGCTGCCTCGCCATAAACTTATCCAACCTAGCCAGATTCGTCTTAGCAACCAGCAGGGGCTCTTCCGTTGGCTTGGTTCCGTGGGTATTCATACGAGTCACCGATTCTTCAAACTGTCGTTGGATGCGATTTGGCGTCGCTCCCCTGTATGACTCAGGGAGAACCTGCTCAGATTCTCCCATCCACTCAAGACACTGCAGGATGGAGATTTGCTGACGCTTTAACATTTCATTCGCATCCTTTTGCTCCCACAGATCATTGCCCTCAAACTCAACCGGTTCAGCCACAAGGTTGTGCAACATGGGGCCGATCGCTTCGGGCTGCAGCCCCAGGAACCAGGATTTGTATTCTTCCAACGATACCCTTGGCCGGTCATCAGAGGCCTCACGATTACCTTCTGCAATTTCAATTGCTTCACTGATACTCGCAGCCACGGTCCCGGCATTTTCGCTGCTGTGGAAGTTTCTGTAGACCTTTTCAACAAAGTCATAGGACTG
The DNA here is from genome assembly GCF_045449795.1 of Marinobacter alkalisoli. Lineage (NCBI taxonomy): Bacteria > Pseudomonadati > Pseudomonadota > Gammaproteobacteria > Pseudomonadales > Marinobacteraceae > Marinobacter > Marinobacter alkalisoli. The sequence goes on along the minus strand of NZ_JBJJLB010000031.1, from coordinate 5,865 downwards.
CGCCGCAAGGAACGATATGTTCAGAGCCGCGGAAAGCCGCAGGTTCATCAGCATGCTCAGATACTCAAACGCACCGTCGTCAATCCAGTAAACGCGACGGTATCCGTTATCATGCAGTTCCTGCTGCAAGACGCGCATCAACATGGGGATGACATCAAAATCCAGCTCAAAACCGAAGGCCATGCCACCCCCAAGGCCCGCCACCAGGCGGCCTTTGGCGTGGAAGACCAGCCGCTTGTTGCTCATCCCAATCTTGATTTCTCCCGTGGCACCAAGGCCAGCGGCACCGACCAACTCATCACGGAGCACACCCAGGGTGATCCACTCGGGGACCTCTTCACCCAATCGGCGCCATTTCTCGGACTTTCTGAGCCGCTGAGGAATGGACCATTTCATTTCGGTACGCGTCATCTTCCCCGCCTGAGCCCCAACAAAGGCTTCGAATTCGGCTCCGCTAACCTCTCGTTTATCCCGGTCTACACCCGTGAGCTTTATGCCCTCTCCCTTGACCGCCTCAACGCCTACAGTGCGACTCATCAGCAAGCGGGCCCCAACGAATCCCCAGCACTTGGCGTCAACTTCGCAGTAGAACCGCCCCAGATCCAGCTCCCCGCTGCCCCCGAGATTCCGGTAGGGTATGCGGATTGATTCGGCTTCCTCCGGTTTCGGCAGTTTCAGAGAGAGCAGATCCACATGCCCCTGCCTGTACGTCAGGTTGGCGCCAATTCTGGCCTCGCCCAGAGTAAACCCTGCCTTTGGTGCGCCGTTCTTCATGCTAATCTCGGGTTCACTGGCCGGGCCGCTAACGCCCGTCAGCACTTCCACTTTTAAGTTGTTCTGCAGTTCCTGCCCCAGTTCGCCAGTAATACCACTGGATAGCAGCCTGACAAACTGCCCGGTGTAGCTGTCATCAAAACTCATGAGATGACGCTTCGCTTCGGATTCAAACATAAATGCCCGGAGATGGGCGCCCCAAGCATCAAGCTCTTCGGAATTATACTGCTCCAGGACGCCTTCATCTTTGATGTCGTGGAAGAACCGGTCAGGCTGGAATAGTCCCTGGCGGTCGAACCAGTATTCCTGGAGTGGGTATTTTTTCGCACCTTGATCCGTTAACAGTTTCTCCAGAGCTTCATCCTGACCCGGCTTTTGGGCAGTTTTGAGAGACAGGGCGATATCGAAGGATGATTCGGGGGTCTCCGACGTACTCAGTCTTTCCTGGCCACCAGGCAAGTCCAAGAGGGAAAAATGTTGTAGTTCAGAGTTACCTCCTGGCCGGGAGAATTCCCGAAGGGGAACCCCGGGACGCACCAGCGCCCTATAAGGGGGCGTGTTGTATTCGGCAGGGTTCCAGATGAACAGTTTCGGGGGTGACATGTCATTGGCCTGCTCCTCGGCACGGCACCGCAGTGCTTTCTGCTTCTCCTGGCGGGTCTCAATTTTGTGCTGGTATTGCAGAATTTCCGGGGCCGGCGCGGGGCCATTCAGACCAATTACACTAAGCCAGGCCGAACCATGTTCTTTCATATCCTCAGTAAGCTGTTCGATTTCCCATTCAAGCAACCGAAGGTCGGTCATATCCAAAATCCCGTCCTTCACTTGGCGCTGACCATTCGCCAGCGCATATTCAGGCGCCGCAATACCGATATTTGCAAGATCCAGCACCGCATCGGCATAGCCCCGCATATTGCCTTCCAGCTTGTTCAGCTCCCTCAGGTACTGTTCGACCTTCTCGATGTCCGGTGTCTCCTTTCGCCACTCATACGCCATCAGCTCCCGGTTCAGACGGCAAGTGTTAACGAAGATGGCGGCCACCGTTTCGTTGGACAATTCGTCCTCTTCAAAATCCTTTCGAGCTTCCAGGTAAGCCGACAGCATTTTTTTAATGCTCCGCTGCTCCGGTGAAAACAGTTCTTGCTCCACCACATGGAAACCAGCTTCCCGGGCGGCCTCGAATCCTTGATCCTGAAGGTCCATCAATCGGTCGGTTCGATTCTCCTTCTTCGCTCGGATAGCCTTCTTACGATCATCCAGTCCCTGCCGGGTTTGATGCCATTGCGCCGTTAGTTGAAGACGATTGCTATAGTATTCCTTGGTTTCAGTAAGCGCCTTCACCCGTTGGTGATAAGCCTTTTCCTCCTTGTCCAACTCCTGATCCAGCCTTTGTATCTGCCGGTCGGCATCCCGGTTCTGGCTGAGCAATTCGTCCCACTCGGATTGCTCCGCAGGGGGCAAAAAGCTTTTCGCGGAAGCGGGCAGGAACAGATCCGTCAGCCCCGCCTTCTCAAGTTCGGACATCCTTTGTTCCAGGGTCTCCTTTGAAGCAGCAGCCTTGAGGCGGGCGGCACTAGTTTCCATCTTGTCGAGAACGTTCTGCGGGAGCACCCAGAAACTGCGATGCCCGGTTACGTAGACCACCGTGGCGTTTTTGCATTGCTGGCAGTCTTTCGCCTCGGATTGGCTTGAGGTCTGGTCTGCTTCAGAGACCTTGGAAGGAGGAAGTTGCGCCGGGGCATCAGTCGACATGAGCTACAGTCCTTTGTTCGTTTTCCAAATGAGTCAAGATCTGGCTGGGTGATAATCCCTGATCACTTGCCAGTTGTTGCCAGTTCGTGGATTCCGTTAGCGGAACGCCTGCCTGGATCGCCAGCCTTACCCAGCGCTCCTGGTCGGCGAGCAGAGTCACCCCTGATTCGTTCGCGGATTTAATTTCCGCCAGAACAAATTGTTCCGGGTCCGGTCCGGGAATATGGGGCCGATAATAGTCCGTCAGCGAAGCGGCAAACTGGGCAAGACGTGCCTCATCCATTGCCTCCAGCTGTGCCCTACCGAGCACAAGCGGCTGTTCTGGCTCCGGCCAGTCGGCGAATTGTGACTCCGTGGTCACCCACCATTGGCCATCGTGACACCAGCACCATTGGGAAGCGCCCATTAGTTGATAACGCTGGTTAGGCTCCAGTACCTTAAGAAGGGGGCCGAGTGAGCGCGGATCGTAGAAGCGGAATACGGATGGCTTTCCATCCAGCGAGGTGATAACGAGTGAGCGAAGGTGGCTCCCCATTGCCGCCAGGCTGACATCTGGCGCAGAGATCAACATGCCCAGGTAGTCCGACTGATAGCGCTCGATCAGCGTCTCACGAAAAACCTGTGAGTCTCTAAGCTCAATCAGTATGGGACCTGTAGACCAGTTGCTTGCCAGTTCAGTCCCTTGGTAAAGGGGGATCCAGGGCATATCACTCGAGTCGAAATGACTGTATAGCCATCCCAGCAGTTGGCCTTCATCTTTCTGGGCCAGGTCCAATATGGCGAAGTCCGTATTCTCTGGTTTTTCAGTTCGTTGGAATATCGACTCAATTATAGTCATGGAGTATTCGCGGTCCGTCGCTATTTCAGTATTCGGGGTGTTAGTGGCCAATTGTTAGCGGCTCACTGGGGTTTCATTTTATAAATCCAGCCGTCATACATTTCCCAAAGCTGACCATTCACTAGCTCAAGATTAATCGAGGGCTCATCGGTAACATCGTAAACATGCAAGACTTTAATAGAAGTTCTATTCGACCCAACCCCGTAAAAGTTGCTCCAGCGATTGACGGCCACTTCTCCTTCATTTGGCAACAGGTAACAAGCCAACTCATAAGATGGATTCGAAATAACAAAATCCCTGACTTTAAAAGTTTCACGCTCAACAATAACCTTTTTGCCTATACGGTCTTTGGCTAAAGACTCTGTAGTCAACCCTCCACCATACTTAACCACGTCAAAGATTTTGTAACTTGAATATAGGTCATTCAAAGAAATTTCCGCACAAGACGACCTAGTTTTATTGTCGTCAACCGCAAAACAACCTGCAGAGTTTAAACTCAGCATGAGAACCAAAAAATATCTGACCATCAATAATTTCTCGGCCTGCAAGCTACCACTGTCCGTATACAGGCGATGCCCCTAGGGGTTTCAACTGTGCTCGTGAATAACACATTGTCCACTGCTATCAAACTCGCATCCAGACACAACGGTACTTCCAGCTTTGGCAACCCGAGTGAGCACATCAGATGTCAGGGCTGAAACGCCCGAAAATGAAATATTATCGGTAGTAGCGGCTCCCCGTGTACCCGTGGTAGCCAATTGTATCGGGGCATTGTCTGGCTGTACTTGGTCAGCAAGCATGGCCGGTTGGTCGGGTACCTGTGCCGAAGCCCCGGTACCACTCCCCGGCCCACCCCCGGAATTCATCTTCACCATCGGCCCTGAAACGGTCACGCCACTAGGGTCCACTTTCACAAAACTACCACCAGCCTTCAGCGTCACTTCAGCACCCGCTTCGATCACAATTTTCATACCGGCTTTGTGGTGGATCTCGCTGCCGGCTTCGATGAGCTGGTTCTTGCCCTGTTTGCTGTGGTGGCTGCCGTTGGCAGTGAGGCTGTAATCGCCGCCGATCTGTTCCCGGTGTTCGCCATCCACTGTGGCGTGGTCGTTACCCTTAACATGGGAAAAGCGGTTGTTCTCGACCGTTTGGTGGCTGTCGTTGTTGATAACTTCGGTGCGGTTGTTTTCCGTCAGCAGGTCCAGGTCTTTCTGGGCGTGGACGTAGATCTGCTCTTTGTCGGCCTCGTCCTCAAATCTCAGTTCGTTGCTGCCCTCGCCCTTGTGGGTCTGGGTTTTCAATGTGGTGCGTGTCTTGTGTTCCGGCAGCGCGTAAGGCGGTGTGTTGGTCGCGTGATAGGTTCTGCCAGTAATAATCGGCTGGTCCGGATCGCCGTCCAGGAAGGAAACGATGACTTCGTGGCCAATTCTCGGCAGGGCCATGAAGCCGTACTGGCCGCCGGCCCAGCCCTGGCTGACCCGCAGCCAGGCGCTGCTGTGTTCGTCATTCTTTGAGTAGCGATCCCACGGGAAGCGCACTTTCACCCTGCCGTGTTCGTCGCAGTGGATCTCTTCGCCTTCCGGACCGGTGACGATGGCGATCTGTGGGCCGTCCATTCTGGGGCGGTGTTTGATTTGTGAGCGCCAGGTGCGGTCGGCGGGGATGGCGTTGAACTGGTTGCTGTAGCTGGTGGGTTCGGAACCACCTTCTTCTTCCAGCGCCTGGGGCTGTTTGCCGGTGTGGGTGATGGCGGTCAGCAGCCATTCCCGGTTCAGGGTCTCGCTGTCGTGGTCGGTCAGGGCCACTTTGGCGCCGGCGGTGAAATCGGCGCGGTTGCTCTTGCCACTGGCGGTGCTGGCGTCGTTTCTCAGGGCGTCCAGCCGGGCTTCGGTGAAGGGCTGGCCGCTGGCGTCCTGTTTGAAGCGGCCGGGGTAGTCGTAGTGCTGGTAATCCTCGCGGTGCTGGACATCACCCGCGGCACTGTCGTGCATCAGGGCATAGGCCGGGTTCCTGAAGGTGTAATCCTTCATGGCCACGGCACTGGCGCGGACCCGCTCCTGATGGGCGAAACGGAACACGCAGGGGGTTTGGGTGCTGCCGCCGGCTTTGCCGTTGTAAGTCACGGACTCGAGCCTGGGGGCGTCGCCGTGGTGATCGGCGATGATCAGGGCCGGCTGTTCTTCGCCGTCGACCGAGCCGTGGTGGTAGCGGTAATGCCAGCCTTCCTCGGCGGCCAGTCGCTCTACAAAATCCAGGTCGCTTTCCCGGTGCTGGACGCAGTATTCCCGTTCTTCCGGGTTACGCTTGAGATCGAACACGGTATCGACGATGCCCCGCTCTTCCAGCAGGGTGCGTACGATGGCGTCGGTGGTCTGGGTCTGGAAGATGCGGCTGTTGTGCATCAGGCCCAGGCGCCACAGCGGGGGCTGGATGATGAGTTCGTAGCGGGTGCGGCGGTGGCCAGAATCACCGCGGGCGAATTCGTTGACCACACCGGTGAA
>NZ_JBJJLB010000030.1:0-50823 GCF_045449795.1 Marinobacter alkalisoli | reverse complement strand
GTAAGCGTCCGGCCATCACACCTTGTCAGTAATAGCCGGCTTCCAGTTGTGAGGCAATAGCTCATCGATGGCGTTGTTCTTCTGCATCGGGAGACGGGTCAGCACATCCTTCAGATAGGCATACGGATCATGTCCGTTCAGCTTCGCCGACTGGATCAGAGTCATGATGGCAGCCGCACGCTGACCACTGCGCAGTGATCCCGCGAACAACCAGTTGGAGCGGCCCAGCGCCCAGGGCCGGATCTGGTTTTCCACCCAGTTGTTGTCGATGGGCACAGCACCATCGTCCAGGTAGCGCGTCAGCGCTGCCCAGCGTTTGAGGCTGTAATCCAACGCTTTGGCCGTGCCGGAACCATCCGGCACTTTCTGGCGATGCGCCAGCATCCACTGATGCAGCGCATCAGCAATCGGCTTGGCTTTTGTTTCCCGGATTTCCTGCCGCTTGTCCGGTGGCAGGTCTTTGGTGTCCCGCTCGATTTCGTAGAGCCTTCCGATGTACTCCAGCGCCTTAGCGGCTAGCTCGCTCTTGTTGGCTTCGTGCAGATCGTAGAACTTGCGCCGGGCGTGGGCCATGCAACCGATCTCGATGATGCCGTTGCCGAACCCGGCCTTGTAACCAGCGTAATCATCACAGACCAGCTTGCCCTGCCAGTCACCCAGGAAGGTGCGGGCGTGTTCGCCTGCACGGCTGGGCGCGAAGTCATAAACGGTGGCTTTCAGGTCCGAGAACGGTGTGGTGCAGTAAGCCCAGACGTAGGCCTTGTGGGTTTTCTTCTTGCCCGGGGCCAGCATGCTGACCGGGGTTTCATCGGCATGCAGAACGCTGTGGTCCAGCAGGGTGTTTCTCAGCGCATCCACCAGGGGCTGTAACTGCACACCGCAGGCACCGACCCATTCGGCCAGGGTGGAGCGCGGAATTTCGAGGCCGGCGCGACCGAAGATGCGTTCCTGACGGTACAGCGGTAGATGATCGGCGTACTTGGCCACCAGGACCTGAGCCAGCAGACCAGCGGTGGGAATGCCCTTGTCGATCACCTGCGGTGGCACCGGTGCCTGGACCAGGGTCTCGCAACTGTCACAGACCCACTTGCCCCGGATGTGGCGTTCCACCGTGAACTCGCCCGGAACGTAGTCCAGCTTTTCGCTGACGTCTTCGCCGATGCGCTTGAGCTGGCAGCCGCAGCGGCACTGAGTGTTTTCGGGCTCGTGGTGGATCAGGGTGCGGGGCAGTTCCGGCGGCAGCGGGGTGCGCTTGGGCTTTTGCTTTGGCCGGGCAGCTTTCTGCTCCTCGGTCATCGCCTGTTCCAGCTCGACTTCGATAGCCGCCAGGTCGCTGTCGATCAGTTCATCCAGCAGTCGTCCCTGGACGGCGTCCAGTTGCTCGCTGCGCCGGGCATACTTATGGCGCTTGAGGATGGCCACTTCGTGAGTCAGCTTCTCGATGACCGCATCACGGTGCACCAGGGCCCGCTCCTTGTTCTCGACACGATCGAACAGTTCCGTGGCAAGAGCACGGAGCTGATCGGCAGAGAGTTGGTCGAGATCGGGGCGCTGAGTCATGCCCGTCAGTATGCCAAGTCCATGTGCCGCAAGCGATTCGCGGTTCTGGCTATGGCGATATCACTCAGCTTATGGTTACAGAATGGAGATCACGCCTTCAGCGCCAAGGCGTTGCCAGGGCAGGCCCTGAACCAGAGCGGATAACTGTTCCTCAGTCAGGCGCAGTTGGTCACCGCGCCAGGCTTCGCCCCAGTGGAACTTGCCCCGATTCAGCCGGCGAGCACAGAGCCAGATGCCCAGGCCATCGTGGATCAAGACCTTCATCCGGTTGCCCCGTTTGTTGGCAAACAGGTAGGCGCAATGCGGCCTGGCAGAACCGAAGACCTGAATAACCCGAGCCAGCGCTTTGTCTGGCCCGGCTCGCATGTCCAGCGGCTCAGTGGCCAGCCAGATCTCGTCAATGCGGATCATCCCAGCAGATCCCGCAACAGGGCGGCACACTGGTGGGCCTGCTCCGCAGGCCACTCCACCACCACCGCACCACCGGCGCGGGGAATCTCGATGCGGATGGTGCTACGCTTATCCGAGACCGATTGGTTGCCCGGTGCAGAGGTTGCAGCAGGCAGATTAACCGGAACAAATCCCGGTGTTGCTGGTGTTTTATCCGCTCGCTGCGCTTCACTCATCCAGCGCCGGACCATGTTGGCGTTGAGACCGTTATCCAGTGAAATCCGGGAAACGGAGGCCCCGGGTTCCAGGCATTTGGCGACAATCTCGGCTTTGAATTCGCGGGAAAACCGGCGACGGCGTTGGTAGGGCTTGGTTACGCTTAATTCGTTCATGTTAAGTGTCCACTAGAAAATAAGTGGACACTATCCTGACGTTGGCAGCGCCGTGCTCAAGATGGGATCACCGGACGCTTACGTTGAGAGTAATCAGTACATCATTCCGGCTGCGCATAGTTCAGTCTTATCGTCAGGTTTGGAGTTAGTAGTTAAGCATAGCCAATACCAATGCAGAGCGTTAGGCTGAAGTCAGAGTTTGTTGATCGCTACACAAAAAGGTGAACAGTAGATGATCTGGGACCAGAAATTTATCGAATTGGCACCCCTTCCGCGCGGGTTCCACCTGGTGACAAACGAAATTGTCGCGCAGGCACCGGACCTCAGGAATTGTCAGGTTGGGCTGCTGCACCTGTTTATTCAGCACAGTTCCGCGTCATTGGCGATAAACGAGAACGCGGATCCGGATGTGCGGGGGGATCTGGAGCGGCATTTCAATGTGCTGGCTCCGGAAGGGGCTGATTACTATCAGCACACCGCTGAGGGGGCTGATGATATGCCCGCCCATATAAAAAACGTGTTGATTGGCCACTCACTGACAATCCCGGTTTCGGATGGTCATCTGGCCCTGGGAACCTGGCAGGGAATCTATCTGTGCGAGCACCGGGACCATGCCGGAAGCCGCCGCATTGTGGCAACGTTGCAGGGGCGGTGGTAAGGAGCTGGCAGACCCCCTTGAATGAATCTGCCAGTATGGCCTGTCTTAGCGTGAGGTTGTCATTTCAAGTTGCTGCTGTCCGTCTTCCGTCAGCAGAGGCAGTGAAACATTGCCGCTGACACTGACTGCGGGAACCGTCAGATCGCGGGAAAAGGCGCCAAGGAATGTCGGGTGCTGACCATAAAGCATCAGGACCAGTTGATCTCCGGTGTTCAGCCGTTCTGCAATTCCCGTCAGTTCGATGTCGTGTTGCCCGAAGCCGCGAATGGGCTGAACTTGTTCGTCGATCAGTTCGGGAATGCTTGCGCCCCCTCTGATAACACCAACCCCGACAAACAGGATGGCATCGCAGGTGCCGGTTGCGAACACCGGATCCGACTCATCCAGACAACGCTCCTCGAGGTCGGACAACGGGGCTCCGACATTGAGTGTGGCCGTCGGGATACCGGCGATAACTCCGTCACTCTCCAGCGTTGTCAAAGGAACGATGGTTGGTAACAAACCCGCGACGCCCGTGAAGGTGGTTACCTCTATGTCTTCTCCCAGCATATCGTATCTGACCGGGAAGCTGGCGCCACCAACGGTGACTTCCGGTGCCGGGACCGCGTCACCGGGGGAGAGGGTGTAACATATCTGGTCGCCGGTGGTGATCACGTTATCCGCATTGCCACGGCCCAGAAGCTTTTCATTGAACCAGGCAACGGTCGCCTGATTGGCGCTGATGTCGCCGCAATCGGTCAGGGTGTTGAGGCCCGCAGTGGCCAGATCCGGCAGCGACTCGGCATAGAAGCCCAGGCTCGCCAGGGTTTCCTGGATCAGGCCGACGTTGGGCGCAAGGTAATGATGACTGAAGGGGTAGGTGAGCAAGCGCACGTCACCGCCGGCTGCTTTCAGCTCCTTGTAATTTTCCCAGGCGTCGTTGAAGGGAAACAGGCTGTCTCGCATGCCCTGGAACATGAGTACGTCTACCGGATAAGGGGCCATCTGTGGCGTCTTGATGACATAACGGCCGTCACTGGTGATGGGAATCTGTCCGGTGATCGGATCCAGCAGGTACTCCTGGCTGTTGCCGCTGTCGAACAGTTCAAGGCTGCGTTCGTTCTCCCAGAAATAACTGGGGCTGTGGTAGTGGAAGAAATCCAGTGCCGGCTCGGGGAAGCGGTTCTGGACAATGCCATCGATCAGCGAAGAACGCAGGTATGGGTCCATGGAGCCGCCTGTCCCGGCATCCCCGGCAAGGGAAAGGAACGCGAGCCAGTAGTTCTTGGTAACGTTGCCCGGGTTCAGGCTGTAGGTCAGGTCGTGCCAGGTAATGTGCGGCACCATGGCGTCCATGCGCTGATCCGGGTCTGCGTTATAAAGCAGGTACTGGAAACCGCCACCGTAGCTGCCGCCGACGCCACCCAGCAACAGGTTGTCATCACGGTATTTGAGGTAATCCAGGTGGGTTTCCGCCCAGTCGACAATCTGGACAAGGTCTTCTCCTTCAAAGTCCGGATCCATCACCCGAATGGTTCCGCCGCTTTCACCATGACCACGCTGGTCGATGCTGATCACAGTGAAGCCCGCGTCCACCAATGGGGCGATGGGGGCCAGAGGATCATCACCGGCTTCGGTGGAGCGAGTGCCGCTGAAACCGTGTCCCTGGAGAATCAGGGGGTGTTCAGTCTTGCAGTCAAACTGGGTTGGCTCGAAAACCTGGAATACGATCGCGGCACCATCTATCCGGGAAGGCATTTCTACCCGATAGCTGCGGCCGCCGGTCAGATCACTGCCTTGGTCGCAGGAGGCGTGTACCAGCTCGCTGATGCTTTCTGTCAGTGGACGGGAAATGGTTCGGGTGGTTGAGGGTTGGGTGTTGGTTTCGCGGCTTTCGGTGTCGCCCAGGGTGGCTCCACCAGAAGCCTCAGAGCTGCTGCCACCTCCTCCGCATGCCGCCAGCAGAGCCGCACTGGTGCCAATAACCAGGGTACTGGTTAATCTGTTCATAATTATGCCTTTGTATGTTTTTGTTGTGATGCATTACAAAGTGTGACGAAAGTCACAATAAGGCGGGGCGATTTACGGGGCGATGGCCAGAATGCCCGGGGAGAATGGCTCGCAGGTCAAAGCTTCAGGGGACGCTCACGCACCTGAAGGTATGCCTGACCAGTCAGGGAGTGTGGTTGTGGCGAGGGACGTGATCTCACTGGAGGTGGTATCGCCTTTCCGGGCGTCCAACGCTGCCGTAGGTCACTTCGGCGGTGAGCTCGCCCTTACCGACCAGAAACTCCAGATAGCGGCGAGCGGTAGTCCGGGAGGCGCCGATGGCATTGCCCAGTTCCTCGGCACTCCAGTGCTGTCCGGATGACAGCACCTCACGGATCTTATCTAGCGTGATACTGTCGATGCCCTTGGGTAGCCGTTCTTCGCGGGCCGGCTGGGTATCCTCGCCCGAGCTCCGGGGCAGCAGGGCATCCACCTCTTTCTGTGCCACCCGGACCAGGCCTGACAGGTGGCGAAGGTGGTCCCGGTATCGGCTGACGGCTTCCTCAAGGCGTTCGAACACCAGCGGTTTGAGGATATAGTCGAACACCCCGCCGCGCAGGGCGCTTCTCAGGGTTTCCACTTCCTTGGCAGCGGTGATGAGAATGACGTCACTGCTGCTGTCTTTTGCCCGGAGCTCACGGAGCAGTTCAAGCCCGTTCCCGTCGGGGAAATAGATGTCCAGCAGGATCAGGTGAGGCGCCATCACGTCGATCAGGTCCCTTGCGTCTTCCAGGCTGTGGGCGATGCCACACAGTTCGACGTCGTCCAGGCGTTCGACAAATCGTCGCTGGATTTCCGCAATTTTCCGGTCATCTTCAACAATCAGAACGCGAATGATGGTCAATGACTGTCCCTCCCTCTGCTGGTTTTAGGTAGGTAAAGGGTAAAGCGGGCGCCTTTTCCAGGCAGGTCGTCAACCGTGACTGACCCACCCCAGCGATTCAGGAACTGGCGTACCAGGTGCAGGCCATAGCCATGTGCGTCACCTTTCTTGGTGCTCACGCCTTTCTCGAAAATCGTCTGCCGGAGATCTTCAGGAATGCCGGGGCCTTGATCTTCCACCTCGAAAATCAGTTCGTGCCCGAGGTCGGTCATGGAAAGCTCAACGAGCCCGCCTTCGCCGGTTTGTTGGCGGGTTGCTTCAAGGGCATTGTCGATCAGGTTGCCGAGCACGCTGACCAGTTGATCCCGCGGCATATCGGCGGGTATATCCGTCATCCGGCTATCCGGATCGATGTGGAGGCGCAGGCCCATTTCCCGCGCCCGGTTGTACTTGCCCAGAAGGCAACCGGCAATGATAGGGTCGGGCACCGCATCCAGCAGCAGGTGAATCAGCGCCTGGTGATCACTGACTTCACTGCCAATCAGACTCAGTGCGTCTTCATAGGCTTCGATCTGGATCAGGCCGGCAATGGTATGGAGCTTGTTCGAGTACTCATGGGTCTGGCTTCGTAAGGTGTCAGCGTATTGCTGTATCCGCGTTAACTGCTGGCTGACCTGATCCACTTCGTCCCGAAGCCTGAAACTGGCGACCACGCCAATAATGTCCGCGCCCTGGCGGACGGGTAGCCGGTTCACGATCATCTGCCGGTTTCTCAGCCACACTTCCCGGTCAAAGTCCGGTGTGCCGGACTCAAGCACCGAAAGCAGGTCGCTTTCGGGCAGGACTTCGAGAATGGGGCGGCCTGCCAGAGGTGTGTGCGGGTCCAATCCAAGCGTTTCCAGAGCGGTTCGGTTCACGGTGGTGATAATGCCCTCGCGATTGATGGCGATAATGCCCTCCCGGACCGACTGGAGTGTGGCGTCCCGCTCCTGGAACAGGCGTGCGATTTCCTCCGGCTCCAGTCCGAATATGGCGCGTTTGAAGCGACCGGCAATGACGATGGCAATCACTATGCTGATCAACAGCGCCAGGCCAACGACGCTGTAGAGCACGATGCTGTAACGTTCAATGGTTGCGTTCACCTGATCGACGCCATAGCCGACCGAAACAATGCCGATAATCTCGCCGCTATCCGGTTCAACCACCGGTGCCTTGCCGCGCATGGACTCGCCCAGGCTACCTTCGGCCCTTGCCACGTAGGACTCACCATCGACCAGGGCGCGCCGGCCATCGTCACCATCGTCGTCTGCCATGGAGTGGCCAATCCGGTCGGCGGAGGGGTGCGCAAGGCGAATGGCCTGGTGGTCACCGATAACAATGAACAGGGCTTCGTTGGTGTGTGCCAGGCGCCTGGCCAACAGATTGAGGGTGTCTATATCACGCTGGTGGATGCCCTCTATTACTGTGGGCGCGGCGGCAACGGTTTTGGCAACCATCAGCGCACGCTGTCCGATCTCATCAAACAGGGAATCACTGAGGTAATAGCCGGCGAATACGCCGATCAGTGTAGTTTGCAGGGCACTGACGAACCCGAGCGAAAGGATCATTCGGGTTTTAAGTTTGGTTTTTCGGAACACGTTATCAGCAGCGATTGGTTTGTTGTCATTATTCCCTTCAGGGTAAATCACAAGTTTCGCGATTACCCGTAAATTTTATGAACTTAACGCCCATTAGTTTCTTTAAAGGCTTTACGTCCAGAAACTTCTGGAGGCGTTGATTGCCCTCTAGTCTGTTTTTGCGAGTCTCCTTCCAGCGGCTTCCAGCAATGAGATCCGCCGAGGAAGAGACCATAAAAACAAGAGTGAGGTGACAATCATGACTATCAAACAAACACTTTCCCTGGTGGCAGCCGCCACCTTCAGCATGTCCGCTCTGGCCTGGCAGCCTTCCGGTAAGGTCGAGTGTATTGCTCCTTCCGATCCGGGCGGTGGCTGGGACTTTACCTGCCGCAGTGCCGGCAATGTCCTCAGAGAGCTTGGCCTGATTGATGGCACGGTCCAGACCGTGAACATGGCTGGCGCCGGTGGCGGGGTTGCTTTTGCCCACACGGTCAGCAAGCGGGCCGAGGACGACAAGCTTATAGTGGCCGCATCGACAGCCACCACCACACGCCTGGCACAGAAGCAGTTTCCCGGTCTGGACGCAGATATGGTGAATTGGGTTGGGGCGTTGGGGGCCGACTACGGCGTGATTGCCGTGGGCAGCAACTCCAAATACCAGAACCTGAATCAGCTTCTGGATGCCGTCAAGGCGAATCCCAAGTCGGTGAAGTTCGCGGGCGGCAGTGCCCGGGGCGGGTGGGATCATCTCAAGGTCCTGATCACGGCAAAGGCTGCCGGTGCTGAGCAGCTCCCGGCGATTCCCTACCTTTCCTACAACAACGGCGGCGAAGCCATGACCCAGGTGGTGGGCGGCCAGGTTGATGCCTTTACCGGTGACCTCTCAGAAGTCACCGGCTTTATGGAATCCGGCGACCTGCGTGTGCTGGCGGTACTGTCGGATGAGCGTGTGCCGGGTAACTTTGCAGAGATTCCGACGGCAAAAGAGCAGGGCATTGATGCGGTCGGTCCGAACTGGCGGGGTTTCTACATGCCGAAGGACGCCTCCGAAGAATCCAAGACCTACTGGGCCAATACGGTCGATACCCTTTACACCAGCGAGGAATGGAAAAAGGTCATGAAGGCCAATGGCCTGATTCCCTTCCACCCACCGGCGGGTGAATTTGACAGCTTTGTGCGGCAGCAGGTGCAGGACATCGAAACTCTGTCTCGTGAAATAGGGCTGCTCAAATGACTGGCCTCGGTGATCGACTTCTTGGTCTTGGCCTGATGGTGCTGGCGGTGGTTTACGGCTGGGTGGCCCAGCAGTGGCCGGAACCGTTTGGCGGCGCCGAAACCGTGGGGCCGGAAACCTTCCCCACCATCCTGGCGGTCGTGCTGGTGGCCGGTGGTATCTACCTGATGATCAGGCCGGATCCCGATGCCCAGTGGCCGCTGGGCAAGTCCGCACTGGAGCTTGTGGTGTCCCTGCTGGTTCTGGTGGTGTACGCCATGCTGCTTGAGCCTTTGGGGTTTGTCATCTCGACAACCCTGGCTGTGGGCACATTGAGCTGGCGCATGGGCGCTAATCCCCGAAGTGCATTTGTGACGGGTCTGATGAGTGCCGTAGTGGTGTTTGTATTGTTCAACTACGGCTTGTCGCTGAGCCTGCCCGCTGGCCTTCTGGAGGTGAACTGATGGAAACGCTCGGTTTTCTGATGGACGGCTTTGCGGTGGCACTGACACCGTACAATCTGATGTTTGCCCTGCTTGGCGCCTTTGCCGGTACCCTGATCGGTTGTATGCCGGGCCTCGGTCCCGCCAATGGCGTGGCCATTCTTATTCCCCTGGCGTTCACCCTGGGTCTGCCGCCGGAAACGGCCATGATCCTGCTGACCTCGGTCTACGCGGGGGCCATGTACGGCGGCCGCATATCCTCCATCCTGCTCAATATCCCCGGTGACGAGCCGGCGATGATGACCTGTCTTGATGGCTATCCGATGGCCCGCAAGGGCAGGGCGGCGGATGCGCTGGCGATCTCTGCCATAGCATCGTTCTCTGGCGGTCTGATCGGGACGGTGGGTTTGATCATGCTGGCCCCGGTGCTGGCGAAGTTTGCTCTCAGTTTTGGACCGGCGGAGTACTTCGCGCTGTTCCTGCTGGCGTTTGCAACGCTGGGTGGTATTACCGGTAAGAACCCGATGAAAACCGTGATCGCTGCCACTTTGGGGATCATGATTTCCACCGTGGGGATCGATATCTCCACCGGCACCCAGCGCTACACCTTTGGCGTGCTGGAGCTGTACGAAGGGATCGATTTTATTCTCGCCATTGTGGGGCTGTTTGCGATCTCGGAGTTGTTGTTCTTCGTCGAGTCACGCATGGGCCGTGGGCGCGAAAAGGTGAGCGTGGGCAAGCTGACTCTCGGCTTCCGGGAACTGGTCAGCACCATTCCTACCCAGTTGCGTGGTGGTGTGCTCGGGTTTATTTCCGGGGTCCTGCCGGGGGCGGGCGCGTCTCTGGGCAGCTTCATCAGTTACACGCTGGAGAAGCAGATCCTTGGCAAGAAGGGCAGGTTCGGTGAAGGCGATATCCGCGGTGTGGTTGCGCCTGAAGCGGGTAACAACGGTGCTTCATCGGGTGCGCTGGTGCCCATGTTGACCCTGGGCGTGCCTGGCAGTGGCACGACAGCGGTTCTGCTGGCGATGTTGATTTCCCTGAACATCACGCCTGGCCCGCTTATGTTCACCCAGAACGCCGATATTGTCTGGGGCGTCATCGCAGCCCTTCTCATCGGGAATGTGCTCTTGCTGCTGCTGAACATTCCTCTGGTCGGGCTCTTTGTACGGCTGCTGTCAGTTCCCCCCATGTACCTGTTGCCGATCGTGACCATGGTTGCCTTCGTGGGCATTTACTCCATCAGCAACAGTACTTTCGATCTGTATTTCATGGTGGCGTTTGGTGTTGCCGGTTATTTCCTGCGCAAGCTGGAAATCCCGGTGGTGCCCATCATTCTCGGTCTGTTGCTGGGACCGGAGATGGAAAAGAACCTCGGACATGCCCTTGTGCTGTCAGATGGTGACTGGAGCATTCTCTGGGCCAGCACCCTGGCCAAGAGCTTCTGGCTGGTCGCCGGGTTGAGCCTGGTGCTGCCGTACCTGGTTGGCCCCCTGCTGCGTCGCCGCATGAACGCTGCCATGAAGGAAAGCCCGGTCAGTGACTGACTGCGCTCCAGTGTGTTCCCGCCAGACTGGTGTCTGGCTTGCAAAGCAATAAATACAATTCAATAAGGAAGGATGTAATGAGAAAACAAAAAAGATTGGTTTCATGTATTGCGTTGGTTGTTTGTGGTTTCTCCGCTTCAGGTGCGTATGCCCAGGCGATGGGCTCGAAGCTCTCAGCGGATGCGCCGGTGTCGAATGTGTCTGCGGACGTGTATGGCCAGCTGAACTATGGTCTTCTGTATGGTGACACTGGCGATGGCAGTGAGCACTTCATCGTTGATAACGACAACAGCGGGAGCCGGATCGGCGCCAAACTGAAAGGCGACTTGAACGATACAGACCTGGTGGTCGGTGCCCATGTGGAGCTGGAGTATCAGCAGAACGCCTCTAACAAAGTGACGCTTGAAGAGCGTTCGATCAGCGGCGAATTCAATGAGCGCCAGCTGAACCTGTTTGTCTCCGGTGGATTTGGCAAGTTATCACTCGGCCAGGGTGATGGGGCCGCGAACGGCAACATCGAACGGGACCTGTCGGGTACCAAGGTTATTTCGTATACCAACCCCGGCTTGGTGGGTGGCGGTCTGGAGTTTCTGGACGATGCCACCGATACGCGGGTCCGGCTGGGGGCTGCCACGAGCGACCAGGATTTCGAGAGCCGGTACAGCCGTGTGAAGTACGATCTGCCAGCCCTGGCCGGGCTGCAGCCCTCGATAAGCCAGGGCATCAAGGATGGTGATGACGTTTCAGAGATCGGGGTGCGCTTCTCTGGCCGGTTCGGGGGCAAGATTTCCGGTGCGCTCGGTTATTCAGTCAAGGACAGTGGCGGGCAAACCGGGGATGTTGAAACCCTTGGCGGTTCGCTGTCGTGGTTGCACGACAGCGGTATCAACCTGACGGGCGCCTACTCAGCCAGCAGTGATGATGACTCTGCCAATCCGGACTCTGATTTCTACCTGGCGAAGTTGGGATACATAATGGGCAGACATGCCTTCGACATTCATTATATGGAAACAGAAGACCGCGTTGAAAAGGGCGACTCGGCGGAAACCGTCGGGGTAGGCTATGTCTTCACCCCAATCAAATGGTTTGAGGCTTATGCCGGTTACAACAACCATTCCCTGGATCGTGCCGGTGCTGACTTTGACGATGTGGACACCGTTCTGGTCGGAGGACGGCTGAAGTTCTGATTTGCGTCTCTTTGTTGTTGTCCCTGGGTGAATGAGCCCAGATTTGCCGCACCGGGTTAAGGGTGCGGCTTTTTTGGTTCTGGAGGGCTGTCAGAGATTGGCTTCGGCGTATTCCGCCAGAACCGACCTCGGTACACCCTGGAGATGGATGTGGCCGCCATGGCGGAAGCCCTTGAAGCGTTCCGTCATGTAGGTCAGGCCGGAGCTGAGGGCGCTGAGATAGGGGGTGTCTATCTGTGCCAGGTTACCCAGGCAGATGACCTTGGAGCCGTTGCCGGCGCGGGTAATGATGGTCTTGATCTGGTGCGGCGTCAGGTTCTGGGACTCGTCGATAATGATCAGGCTGTGCTGGAAACTGCGCCCGCGGATGTAGTTCATGGACTTGAAGTGCAATGGCACCTTGCTGAGGATGTAGTCGACGCTTGCGGTCATGTTCTCGTCGTCTTCATGGAGCGCTTCCAGGTTATCGACGATGGCGCCCAGCCAGGGCTCCATTTTCTCTGCCTCGGTACCGGGCAGGAAGCCGATGTCTTCATCCAGCCCCTGGGTGCTTCGGGTGGCGATGATGCGCTTGTACAGCTTGCTCGCCACGGTCATCTCGATGCAGGCGGCCAGCGCCAGGATGGTTTTACCCGAACCGGCCGACCCCGTCAGGTTCACCAGGTGAATGTCGGGATCCAGCAGCAGGTTCAGGGCCAGCGATTGGTATATGTCCCGGGGGACCAGGCCCCAGACTTCCTCGTTCATCAGATCGTGTTGATGCAGATCCTGCATGACCAGTTGGTCATCAGACAGGTCCACCACCTTGCCAACGAATCCCTGTTCGTCCACCACGAATTCGTTGACGTTGAGCCTGGCCAGCTCACCTTCGCGCTTGAGGATATGTTCGGTGATGCCCTCGCGCTGTATGGTTTCCACCTTGGCGATATTGTCCCAGAAGGAATTGGGGAATTGCTTGTAGCCTTTGGGCAGCAAATCGATGTCATCCAGCAACATGTCGTTGTGGTAATCCTGGGCTTCGACACCGAAACCGCGGGCTTTGAGCCGCATGTTGATGTCTTTGCTGACCAGGATGATGTCACGGGATTTGTGCTGTTCCTGCAGCGCCGCCAGAGTGTTGATGATCTTGTTGTCGTTGAGGTGTTCCGGCAGGGAATGATTGCCGTGGTTTTCGGTGCTCATCAGGATCGACAGGGTGCCAAGGGGCTCGGCCTTCTTTGCCCTTACAATGGGAACGCCTTTCTCAATGTCCTTCGGGCTGGCATCACCCAGCAGTTTGTCGATGTTGCGAATGGCCTGGCGACAATCGGCAGCTACGGCCTGTTTACCGGATTTGAGGCTGTCGAGTTCTTCAAGGACCGTCATCGGAAGGATGACATCGTGTTCTTCAAAATTGAGGAGGGCGTTGGGGTCGTGAATCAGGACGTTGGTGTCGAGGACATACATCTTTCGGCGAGCTTGCGATGCTCCTGGCATAAGGCGCGTTACCTCTCTGGTGGCTCAGTCGTTTCAGGCACAGCGGCTGGTGAGTTCTTTGTCTGAAATCAGTTTTAGCATGTCATAAGTGGTGATGATACCGGTGATCTTGTCGTCTTTTGTAACGAAGATCCGGTGCAGGTGTTCACGCATCATGATATCGGCGATATCGCGCACCGGGGTCTGTTCATCAACGGAAAGGACGCTCGGCGTCATGATATCCCGTACTTCGACGGGGACCTTACCCATCTCCTCGAAGATGGCCATGCGGAGGCGGCGGGCTTCCCGCTCCTCTTCCGGGGTCAGCCGGGCATCGTTGTCATTGCGGTTGGCGTTCCAGCGAAATTCGGTGATGTCTTTCAGGGTGGCGATACCGACAATGTCACCGTGTTCATCGGTGACCGGACTTCCAGTGATTTCGTTGTCGGTGAGGAAGCGGGCCAGCCTCTCCATCGTCCATGATTGCGGTACGGCCTTGATGCTTGGGGTCATGATCTCGTAAGCGAGAACAGTCATTTACCGGGTCCTGTTCTGTTGAAGGGTCCTTTTCACCAGAGCTTAGCTTGTCCCGTGCGGCTAGTCATCCCCTGATTGTAACGATGGCGCCACATCAATGAGTTTACCTTCATCGTCATACACCAGTGTGTGGTCCTGGTAGCGCTCCCGGTGTGTGACCCGCTCCAGTTGCTCCATGGATCTTACCGGAATGTCCACCAGCAAGGTGTTGACCAGCCAGCCGGGTATCGAGCCATTGGGTTCGGTGTGCTGGATCCAGACCATACGAGTCTTGTCGCCTTCGGGAATAAATCGATACCGGGTATCAGAGCGATCAACCCGGACGAGGCCATCGACCTCCTCGCGGCGATCAGGGACAGCGTTGAGGTCCATCTCCACCTCACCTGTGGACTGTTCGCCATGGGTACGGATGCGCAGGACGTAGTCCCGGTCGGTCACCGGCCAGGGCATGTCATTCACCGAGTAGGCGTACCGGTCGAGGAAGTTGCCGTCACCAAAGGCATGGGATTTGGTGCAATTGTGAACCCACTCAACGCAGGATTCCGGATTGACCATCACCGCCATCAGGTTTTCCATGGAGGTATCCATCAATGCTTCGGCCTTGAATGCCTGGAAGCTGGAGTCGTCCTGGTCGATGGTGTAGACCTTGATGTTGTCGGATTCCTTGCGCAGGGTCCAGCCATCGGCATTCTCGGAAGGTAATCCAGCCTGGACGAGTGCCGGGAAGCTGGTGGCGAGGGTCAGAATGGCAGTCAGAATGG
This sequence comes from Marinobacter alkalisoli, assembly GCF_045449795.1. NCBI lineage: Bacteria > Pseudomonadati > Pseudomonadota > Gammaproteobacteria > Pseudomonadales > Marinobacteraceae > Marinobacter > Marinobacter alkalisoli. Next base: position 36,210 of record NZ_JBJJLB010000030.1, on the reverse strand, counting down.
TGAATGTGGGCTTGCCGTGGGCTCTTTGATTAGGCATAGAGTACACTTCCTTGATGTGAGTGGCATGAGTCTACCATGCACATTTACAGGGGCGTGGCGTTGAATCAGGGGATTGTGAACTGGGTATCTGCCTGTACATCCACACATTGAATTTGGCCCGAATTGAAAATGATGACTTCGATAAAGCAACTGATTGATGACAGGGGGCGGGTGCAAACCGGGGTGTTTTCGGGCCCCGTGGATACGATCAATTACCTGGATTACGACCTGCGAACGGTGATGGACCGACCTCGCTCCCGGCTTGCCCGGAAATGGCGGTTCAATCAGTTCCAGTTTGTCAGTGTCATGTCGGAACACTGGGTATTTGGTCTGGCCATTGTTGACCTGAAACTGGTGAGCAACGGATTTTTCTATGTGTATGATTTTGCTTCCGGAGAGATGCTGGAACAAACCTTCATGCAGCCGCTGGGCAGGGGCACCGTAATAGAACCGCGTCCGGAGGACGGTGTGGCCAGTTTCCGCAGCAAACAGGCGAACCTGAGGATTATCCCGGGCCCGGAAGGTCGCAGCATCAGCGTGACGGCGGGTGACACTGTTCGTGCGATGTTTGCACTCCATGAAGACCGGGATCCCCTGAGGCTGGCTTGTCCCGCAGGGTACAATGGCTGGGTGTTTACCCGTAAGTCTGCGGGCTTGCCGGTCACCGGTGAAATTCGTTGGGGAGACCAGGTCTGGCGCTGTGATGACCATACCCGGGGTTCAGTCGACTGGAGTTGCGGTTTCATGCGCCGTGAAACCGCCTGGAACTGGGCATGCCTGGCCGGTCAACTGGCGGATGGCACCTCTGTTGGTCTGAATCTCGCCACCGGGGTGAACGAATCAGGGCTGACCGAGAACGCACTGTGGCTCAATGGTCGCTGCATCAAGCTTGATCTGGCCAGGTTCGAGTTTGACCGCTACGATCAGGGCGCACCCTGGCGGGTTACCACCAGCGATGGCCGGGTGGATCTCCGCTTTGTGCCGTCGGGTGTTCGCAAGGAACGGCTGAATGCTCTGGTGCTGGCGTCCAACTTCCGCCAATACGCGGGCACGTTTGAAGGCTTTGTGGTGGATGATGAAGACAAAAAAATCCCCATAGCAGGGCTACGGGGATTGATGGAAGATCATTTCGCCCGCTGGTAGCTGCGGGCGTGTTGCGAATGATCTGGAGAGTGATCTGGAAAGTGATCTGGAAAGTGATTTAAAGCGCGATCAGCTTTCCGGTAGGGTGACGTTCAGTTCCAGTACCGAACAACTGTCGTTGCGGTCCACTTCCACCTGGACCATATCGTCACTGATCTGCACATACTTGCGAATGACGGCCAGCAGTTCCTGCTGCAACTGGGGCAGGTAGTCCGGCTGTTCGCGTTGCCCCCTTTCGTGGGCAACAATGATCTGCAGACGCTCTTTGGCAACGTTGGCGGTACTGTTGCTTTTCTTGCTTCTGAAGTAATCGAGGAAACTCATCCCTTAGCCCCCCTTGAACATCCGTGAGAAGAAGCCCTTTTTCTGGGCAGACATAAAGCGGTGTTCGCGCTCCTCGCCCAGCAGCCGGCCCACGGCGTCGTCATAGGCCTGACCGGCATCGCTGTCTTCTTCAAGAATGACGGGCAGACCCTGGTTGGACGCATTCAGCACAATCTGGCTTTCCGGAATGACGCCCAGCAGCGGGATAGCAAGAATCTCTTCCACGTCTGCTACCGACAGCATTTCGCCCCTTTCCACCCGGGATGGGTTGTAGCGGGTCAGCAGAAGGTGCTCCTTGACCGGGTCCTGGCCCATCTCGGCGCGGCGGGACTTGCTCTGCAGGATGCCCAGGATGCGGTCGGAATCCCGCACCGAGGACACTTCCGGGTTGGTGACCACAACAGCTTCATCCGCGTAGTACAGTGCCATCAGTGCACCGTGTTCGATGCCGGCCGGGGAATCGCAGACAATGTAGTCAAAGGTCTCCGACAGTTCGTTAATGACTTTTTCAACGCCTTCCCGGGTCAGGGCTTCTTTTTCCCGGGTTTGCGAGGCTGGCAGTATGTACAGGCTTTGGACGCGCTTGTCGCGGATGAGCGCCTGGTTCAGCGATGCCTCGCCCTGGATGACGTTGACAAAGTCATACACCACCCGGCGTTCGCAGTTCATGATGAGATCGAGGTTGCGCAGGCCCACGTCAAAATCAATGACCACGGTCTTGTGGCCGCGTTTGGCCAGACCGGTACTGATTGAGGCGCTGGTGGTGGTTTTGCCTACGCCACCTTTTCCTGAGGTAACGACAATGATTCTAGCCAAGGTTACATTCCTGTTTCACGGTGGATTCGTCATCTATGCCGAGTAAATCGGTCGTTATAGTCTTATCAGGCCTTTTCCAGTGGCGTTACCACCAGCAGGTCGTCCCTGAGCTGGATCTGAACAGCGGTTTTCCAGCTTTTCTCCTGAAGATCCTCAGAGATTTTATAGTGTCCGGCGATGGACACAAGCTCCGCTTCCAGTGACTGGCAGAAAACCCGGGCGGACGGCGCACCGTGTATGCCAGCAAGGGCGCGACCACGCAACGGACCGTAGACGTGGATATTACCTGCCGCCAGTACTTCCGCGCCAGCCTGAACCGGGGCCAGAATGATCAGATCGCCTTCGGGGGCATACACCTGCTGGCCGGAACGCACCGGCTGATTGATGATGCGGGCCGGTGCGGGCCCGGATGGCAATTCTGCGGCCGGGCTGGCTTCCGGTTCGCTCACCTGTGCTGGCTCGTTGGCGGCGGTCGCCTTCTGGTCGGACGGGCTGACGTCACGGTCACGCTGATTGCCACCGGGCAACAGGGCCAGTGCAGCTCCCCGGGCCAGTCTGCGCTGGTCGTCGTTGCCGCCGCGAACACCGATAACGTGGATATTATGGCGGCGGCAGGTGCCGATAATCTTGAAGAAATCCAGCTCGCTGCTCAGACCTTCGTACTTCTCCAGGCTGATGATCAGCGGGATGTCCTTGAAGAACCCGGGCGCCTGACTGATTTTGTCCCGCAGGGTGTCCTCGAATTCGTCATTGTCGAAGTAATAAAGCTCCAGAGCCGTCATGGACACGCTGGCGCTTTTCAGTTGAAAGCAGTGTTGTACCCCTGAGGTGGCGGTATCGCTCATGAAAGGCTCTCTTCCTTGGGATCGTTCCGGGAGTCGGCAGGGCGGGCGCGAAGTGGCTCGCCTTCAAAGCGGATGCCGGACCAGCCGGTGCTGATGAACTGACGAATGTTACCATGGCTGCCGCCTGCGGGATCATTCAATACCTGTTGGTAATGTTGTGCGAACAGCTGCAGGGTGTCGGCTTCGTTGAGGCTGCAGTACTGACCCAGTGCAAATACCCTGCAGGAGCCTGCATTCTCGCCGGCGGCGTTAAGCAGTGGGCCGTTATGGAAACCGGTCGGCTGATACTCGAAATGGCGGTCAATCAACGCCAAAGTATCGTCAAAATCGGCATGGCCCGCTTTCAGGGACGCCAGATGAATCCGCACTGATTCATTGATGTTCATTATTTATGGTCCTGTTTGGGGCCCTTCTGATAACGGGATTTCCATTCTTCATAGGGCATGCCGTAAATAACCTCGCGGGCGTCCGGATCGGACAGCTCATAGCCCCGTTCGGCGGCCTCGGCACGATACCACTTGGACAGGCAGTTACGACAGAACCCGGCCAGGTTCATCAGATCCAGGTTCTGGACTTCGGTGTGATCACGCAGGTGTTGCACCAGACGGCGGAATGCCGCGGCCTCGATTTCGGTTTGTGATTGCTCGGGAATGGGGTTTGTCATGATTGCTCGCCTGTTGGGCTGTAGAGTGCCTGAAGAGTTCCTGACATTCTCTGTATGTTAGCTTAAGATACAAGGCTGTATATATGTACAGACTGTCGACTCGAGTTGTTGTCCGATGCCCCAGCGCAAGATCATACATGTGGATTGCGACTGCTTTTATGCCGCCGTGGAGATGCGGGACGATCCCTCGTTAAGGGATGTGCCCCTCGCCGTGGGCGGAGAAGGCGGTCGGGGGGTGGTGACCACCTGTAATTACCGCGCCCGGGCATTCGGGGTGCGGTCTGCCATGCCGGGCGGAGAGGCCCGCCGCCTGTGTCCCGGGCTGGTGACAGTGCCGCCGGACATGGCGCGATACCGTGCCGTGTCGCAGCAGGTCATGGCCATTCTGCGTGAAATGACCGACCTTCTGGAGCCGCTATCGCTGGACGAGGCGTTCCTGGATGTCAGTGATGTCGCCGATCACAAGGGCAGTGCCACGTTGATGGCGCAGTACCTTCGCCAGCGCGTGCGTGATGAAGTCGGTATCACAATTTCCGCTGGCGTGGCGCCCAATAAATTCCTCGCAAAAATCGCCAGTGACTGGAAGAAGCCGGACGGTCTGTTCGTGATTCGTCCCCAGGACGTTGAAGGCTTTGTGGCCGAGCTGCCTGTGGAAAAGTTATTTGGTGTGGGGCAGGTCACTGCCGGCAAGCTTCACGCTCTCGGCGTGAGTACCTGCGGTGACTTGCAGGCGATCGGCGCCGAGGTATTGATCGACCGTTTCGGCAAGCAGGGCCACCGGCTGCACGAGATGGCGTTTGGTCGTGATGAGCGCCCGGTGGTGGTGTCCCGCATCGCCAAATCCCTGAGCGTGGAGCGGACCTTTTCCCAGGATCTTCCCGACAAGACCGCCTGTGAGTCGGTGATGGCCTCGCTGGTGGCTGACCTGAACCTGCGCCTGAGCCGTAAGGCCCGTGACAAACCCATCCACAAGCTGTTTATCAAGATTCGCTATAGCGACTTTTCGACCCATACCCTTGAGCGGGTCCGGGAGCAAATCCGGGAGCCCGGTATTGAAGATTTCAGCCCGTTACTGGATGAATTGGTCACGGACAGTTCGCGCCCGGTTCGGCTTCTGGGGCTGGGTGTGCGCTTCCGTAACGACGATTCCCCCGTCACACAGTTGCGGCTGTTCGAATAACGACCAGTTCAGGTGGCAAACAGGGCCCAGACCGGCGCAGCAAAACCGTAGACCGCGAGGCTGCCCAGGCATCCGCCTATCAGTGCTCCGGCGGCGACATCGCTGGGGTAGTGCAGGCCTAGGACAACCCGCGAGGCAGCCACACTCAGTGTGAAGGGGAGCAGCAGCCAGAACAGGCCTGGCGCCAGCAGCGCAATCATAGTGGTAAAGCAGACGGCGTGCAGGGTGTGGCCGGAGGGGAAACTGTAGCGGTCCAGCGGTGGCGTACCGCAGTTGATGCTGGGGAATGAGATAAACGGTCGCTCACGGATCAGCCAGCGTTTGAGCAGCTTGTAGGTCACCGTGCAGGTGAGCCCGGTGGCGACCATCAGCAGGGCCAGCGCCAGGCCATCGGCGGGCCGGATCATCGGCATGGCGAGAATCAGCGCGTACCACAGCCAGCCGTCACCCAGGCGACTGACCAGTTGAAAGTAGCCGTGTACCGGCCGGAAGCGCAGGCTGCGGTTAATCGCCTGGCAAAAGGCGTACTCCCGCTGATCCACCAGGTTAAAGAAGCGAGATGCTTTGGTTGTTGACGGCATGGTAGTTGGCCTTTGTTGGCTGATTGAATACCAGCTGTTCAAACTGCTCGATCTGGCTGGCCCAGTTCAGTTCCAGGGCGTCCAGGCGTGCCTGGGCGCGGATTCGGTTCAGCAGCGTGGGCTGGTCGGCCAGGCGCAGGGCATTGTCCACGAAGCTCTCATCGTCGTTCAGCGGCGCCTTCATGCCATTTTCTTCCTGGCGAATGTGCTCGCTGGCGGCGGCATCGTCGAAGGCCACCACGCCCAGGCCACTGGCCATGGCCTCGGTCACTACGTTGCCGAAAGTGTCGGTTTTGCTCGGAAACAGGAAAATATCCCCGGACGCATAGTGGCGAGCCAGGTCATCCGCGCGCCGGGTCCCGCAGAAAATATAATCCGGGTGACGCTCTTCCAGCTGTTTGCGCAGTGGGCCATCACCCACCAGAACGAAACGGGTCTGGGGGTGCAGTCCCCGAAGGCGTTCGAAACAGGCGACGGCCATCTGCAGATTTTTCTCGGAGGCCAGCCGGCCGACATAAAGAATGGCCCGGTCAGTGTCTTTCAGGCCCCACTGTTGACGCAGTGCCTCGTCGCGTTTGTGTGGGCTGAAACGGTGGCAGTCGACGCCCCGGCTCCAGAGTCCTGTCCGGGTGATGCCCATATCCGCCACCGTGCGCTGCATTTTCCGGGTGGGCACCAGAGTGATGGCGGTGCGATTGTGAAACCAGCGCCCATACGCGCAGAGCAGCTTTTCCAGGAACCCTGCGCCGTAATATCGGCTGTAGGAGTGGAAGTTGGTGTGAAAGCCGGAGCTGACCGGAATGCCCAGACGTCTGGCGGCGGCTACGGCTGCCAGCCCCAGTGGCCCTTGGGTGGCTACGTAAACCGCGTCCGGACGTTGCGCTTTCCAGAGTTTTGTCAGCGACCGCGCTCCTGCCAGTCCGAAGCGCAGATCCGGATAGCCGGGCAGGGGCAGGCCCGTTACCACGTGTTCGGCGGAAAACAGCTGATCTCCGGCGTGGTCCACCTGTCCTTTGACTTCATGCTGCTGGCGGGGGCGTACCACCGCTACCCGGTGGCCGCGTTGCAGCAAGCCCTGGCACAAGTGCCTCAAGGTGTTCGCCACACCATTGATTTCCGGAGGAAAGGTCTCGGAAACGATGGTAATGTGACTGCTGCGCCGGATGGCCTGCAATGAATTGGTCACGGTGCGTCCTGTGTTTCCCTGAATCATGTTTCCACTATGGGAAGTCGCTGTGACAGTTATGCGACAGCCCCGTGACAATCTGTTTACCTTTTGACCAGACAAACCGGAGAAACTATGCAGACGCGCAAGCTCGGTACCACCGATATCGATGTCAGCCTGATTTGCCTCGGCACCATGACCTGGGGCGAGCAGAACACGGAACAGGAAGCATTTGAGCAACTGGACCTGGCCGTTGCCGAAGGTATTAACTTTATTGATGCGGCAGAAATGTACCCGGTGCCGCCTCGAATTGAGACCCAGGGACGGACCGAGCAATACCTCGGCAACTGGCTGGCTCGCCGCGGTCGTCGGGATGATTTGGTGATTGCGTCCAAGGTGGCGGGGCCGGGAAATGGTCTGAGTTATTTGCGGGACGGGCCCCGCCTGACCCGTGAGCACATCCGCCAGGCCTGTGATGACAGTCTGAAGCGCCTGCAGACCGACTATATTGATCTCTACCAGGTGCACTGGCCGGACCGGAATACCAACTTCTTTGGCAAGCTGGGTTATGTCCATAACCCGGAGGAGCATTCGACACCGATTGAGGAAACCCTCTCGACTCTCGACGAGTTGGTGAAAGAGGGCAAGATTCGCCACATCGGACTGTCCAATGAAACGCCCTGGGGAGCCATGGAGTATCTGAGGCTTTCCCGGGAAAAGGGCTGGCCCAGGGCGGTGAGTATCCAGAATCCCTACAACCTGCTGAACCGCTCCTACGAAGTGGGGATGGCGGAAGTGTCACATCGGGAGCAGGCCGGACTTCTGGCGTATTCGCCCCTGGCGTTTGGTATGTTGTCTGGCAAGTACCTGGATGGTCAGCGCCCACCGAAGGCACGTCTGACCCTGTTTGAGCGTTTCAGCCGTTACTCCGGCGGTCGTGGCGAGGCGGCGACCCGTGCCTATGCGGATCTGGCCAGGAAACATGGTCTGTCACCGGTGCAACTGGCCCTCGCCTGGGTGAACAGCCGGGACTTCGTTACCAGTAATATCATCGGCGCTACCACCATGGAGCAGTTGAGGGAGAACATCGGATCGGCCCGGATCACGCTGGACAGAGAGTTGATTGAAGCCATTGAGGCCATTCACCAGGAGTTCACCTACCCCTGTCCCTGAGTGGCTCGCCCCGACGTGTTGCCTGGAGACGCGTCGGGGCGCAGCCCTCGCCAGAAAGATACACTGAAATTGGAAGGGATAATTTATTGACATAAACGGTTTCATTTGGTGACAAAAAATCGACTAATTTGTGTGCAGAATCACATCTTTCTGGCCTCGAATCATTAGACTTTAGCAGTACACGAACGTAGACTGCTTCCCTAATAATAAAGGTCGTAGAAGTATCATGATTATCCGCATTTTTGTCACGCTGTTAGCCCTCAATATGATTGCATTCGTCGTTCGTGCCGAGGCGGACGAGCGAGTCATTGCTGATGAAAACGTTGCTGAGGATGTATACGAGCTCCAGGAACGGATGGCGGGTGATTTTGAGCGTGACGATACCGAGGACGCGCTGACGGAAATTGGTTCCCGCCTGTTGAGCCTCAGCCTGTATCGTTCCGGGTCCAGCGGAAAACGCTACGCTTCCGATCGGGCCCGTGCGGACCATGGCGTTGCCCTGCTGGAAGAGGGCGCGGCCCTGAATCTGAAGTGGAATTTCTGACCTCCACTCTTCCTCTGCCATCTCCCCGGAATTTGCCGTTTTAGCTCCCAACTAAGTCGCCTGGCTCATTGTCTGCCTGCACCTATCATGTGATGATCCTCTCCGGAACCCTCTACGAAGGTTATAAAGGAGTATGGATATGGTGGCAGACGCGCCATTGCGCCTGAGTGATACCAATGCCTGTGTGGACGCCGTTATCGAGCGGGTGGGCAAGAACATAACGCTCGGCTTGCCGCTGGGGCTGGGTAAACCCGTTCGGTTCGTGAATGCGCTGTATCAGCGTGCCAAGGACGATCCCTCCATTAACCTTCATATTGTCACCGCGCTGTCGCTGCTCGCTCCCCGGGGTAGCTCCTCCCTGGAAAAGCGATTTATGGGGCCGTTCGCCGAGCGTCTGTATGGACGTATTCCGGAACTGGCCTATGCCCGTGATGTCAGTGCCAACCGCCTGCCGGACAATGTCAAAGTATCCGAGTTTTTCTTCAAGGCCGGATCGTTCCTTAACAATGTTGATCAGCAGCGCAATTACGTTTGCACCAACTACACCCATGCCGTGCGGGATCTCATGGCGCTGGGGGTGAATGTGATCGGGCAGATGATCGCGCCCGGGGATGGCTCGGGTCAGGTCAGTCTCAGCTCCAATCCGGACCTGTCTCTGGATCTGTTGCCCCTGATGCGTGAGCGGGAAGCTGAAGGGACGCCGGTGGCTGTCATTGGCGAACTCAATGAAAACCTGCCGTTCATGGGGCAGCATGCGGCAATTGCCGAGACAAGTTTCGATGTCCTGCTGGAGCACCAGCCATCCGACTATCCGCTGTTCTCCGCTCCACAGATGGCGGTGAGCCCGGCAGATCATCTGATCGGCTTTTATGCCAGCACTCTGCTCAGGGATGGCGGCACCTTGCAGGTGGGGATCGGTTCCCTGGGGGCAGCTCTGGTGCACAGTACCATCATGCGTCACAAGCAGAACGATGACTGGAATGCGGTCTTTGACCGTTTGCGTGTGGCGGACCGGTTCCCGGTAGCAACGGAGGACGGTGGCACTGAGCCGTTCCGGGAAGGGCTGTATGGCTGCAGCGAAATGATGGTCGACGGTTTCTATTATCTGCTGGATGCCGGCGTACTGACCCGCGTGGTATATGACCACGCTGGCCTGCAAACCCTGATCAACCAGGGCGATATCAGTCAGCAGGTCTCACTGGACACACTCGATGTCCTCCGCCGGGAAAAGCTGATTGATTCCCCGATGCGGGCCCGGGACGTTCGCTGGCTGACCCGATTCGGTATTTTCAGGGACACCGTCGAATTCAAGGGGGGGCGCCTCAGGGTAGGGGAGCAATCGCTGGATGCGGATCTGGATAATGCCGACTCCAGAGAGGCCATCCGGACCCTGGCGCTGGGTGATCGCCTGACCGGCGGCGTGGTCATGCACGGTGGCTTCTATGTCGGGCCGGAATCGTTCTACCAGGCTCTGCGGGATCTGTCCGACGAGGACCGTCAGCGCATCTGCATGACCAGCGTGAATTACATCAACCACCTTTATGATCACGCCTTCGGCACTCAGCGGTTAAAGGCCGCCCAACGCGTTCACAGCCGGTTTATCAATTCGGCCATGATGTACACCCTCAGCGGCGCTGCCGTTTCCGACGGCCTGGACGATGGCCGCGTGGTCAGTGGGGTGGGTGGTCAGTACAACTTCGTCGCCATGGCTCACGAGCTGCCGGACGCCAGATCAATCCTGACGTTGCGGAGTACCCGCCAATCCGGGGGTGAGGCAGTGTCCAATATTGTGTTCAGCTATGGTCATTGCACCATTCCCAGACACTTGCGGGATATTGTGGTGACCGAATATGGCATCGCCGATCTGCGTGGACAGCCTGACGAACAGGTCTATCTGAGGTTGATCCGCATCGCCGATTCCCGCTTTCAGCAGGATTTGTTGAAACAGGCCCAGAAGGCAGGCAAGGTGGCGCCGGATTTCACGCTGCCCGCCGACTGGTGCAATAACACGCCGGACGCCGTGCGCCAGGCGGTGACCCGTACTGGGGACGAGGAGCTGTTCCCTGCGTTTCCCTTTGGCCGCGACTTCACCGACGAGGAACTGACCCTGGGCAAGGCATTGCAGACCCTGAAGGCCGCAACGTCGACCCGACGTGGTAAACTGGTAACGCTGTGGCAGGCCCTTCGGGAGAAGGATGAGGACGGCCGTTACGCGGCATTGTTGCAGCGTATGGGGCTGGAGAATCCCCGTGGCCTGAAGGCCAGGCTTGATCGGCGCCTGGTTATTCATGGCCTGCGCAAACTTGATACACCATCCGACACGGGAAGCAAAGAAACCTGATGCAAAAACCTGATGTTTTTACCGTTCACTATGTCCTGAAGAACAAGATCGGGGAGCTGGTTGATACCTCGGAGGGCAGTGAGCCTCTGCACTTCCTGTATGGCAGCCCGGGCATTATCGCCGGCATTCAGGAGGCGGTAAAAGACCGGAACGTGGGCGATTGCCTTGAGGTCACCGTGCCGCCCTCCATGGCCTATGGCGAGCACAACCCGGAATTGATTCGCAAGGTGCCACGCTCCATGTTCGAGGGGGTGGAGAACCTTGATGTTGGCATGAAGTTCCAGACCAACACCGGAGACAGCGCACAGGTCGTTCAGGTTGTGAGTATTGATGGCAACCTGGTTAAGGTGGATGCCAATCATCCGCTGGCGGGTTTTACCCTGTACTTCGATCTGGAAATTGTCGGCAAGCGGGAAGCTACGGAAGAGGAAGTCGCTCAGGGGCGCCCGCTTTACTGAGCGGCGGGTTGCCTGTACGGCTTACGCCTGCTGCCGCACAGGCTCGCCTGCGTCTCTGCCAGCTTCAATGGCCCTTTCCCGATAGATCTGCCGCACGCCGCCGGCGACGGTTTCCTGTACCTGTTCAACGACCTCCGTCAGTGACCTGTCGGCGCCAATCTGCGCTGGCGGGTGAAACGCCACGGTAACGTCCACGGCTGGTTGTCGCAGCAGTCGGGGCAGGTGGGACTGGAACTCGTCATCGCCAATAAACGGTGCAAGGTGGTCCGGCCTCCCTTGTCTGGTGTAGGCAATGCTGATGCCCTGAATGGCAACATTGGCATCCGCCGCTGCCTGCAGTAACCGGCTGTGGAACGGGAGTACCGTCAGCCCCGTGCTGGTTGTGCCTTCCGGAAATATCAGCACGGATTGCCCGCCGCACAGGGTCGAGGCGATTTCCTGCCTGGCTTCCCGTGCCCTGCCGCCGCCACGGACAATGAACAGTGTTCCGGCTTGTCGCGCGAGCCAGCCGATCACCGGCCAGCGACCCACTTCCGCCTTGGACAGGAAGCGGAGTGGGACGGTACCGCCCAGCACTGGAATGTCAGACCAGGAAATGTGGTTGCTGACAAGCAGCACGGGCCCGGCGGCCGGGGTGCCCTGCAGGCGAATGCGAAGGCCGAGGCAGCGGCTGGCGCCATGGAAGCAGAAGCGGGCGATCGGAGCACGGTTGATGGCGCGCCGCGAGACGCTTTCCGCCAGCAGGCAGGCTGCTGCGATCAGTGCGGTAGTGAGCAGGAAGGCGGAAAACAGCGCCAGCCTGACGGTGAGCCGGATTCCTCCCATGGTCATCAGGCCCTGGCCAGGAAGTGTCGGCTGTAACGCGAAGCCAGCCGGCTCACTTCCAGCACCACCAAGACATCCGCGCAGCGAAATTCCGGATCCCAGCAGGGTTCCCCGCATACTTTGGCCCCCAGTCGCATGTATGCCTTGATCAGGGCCGGTACATTCACCGGTCGTCCTTCGCTGACCGGATGGGCCAGGTGTGGCAGCTCCCGTTTCGGAGTCACCCGAAAGGCCTCATCGGACATGAATTCACGCTGTAGGTAGCGGGCGATGTTCCAGGCTTTCAGTCCGCCATCGGCCATGCTGATGCTGGCACAGCCGATCAGGTAGTCTACCTGGTGCTGAACCAGGTACTCCGCCAGGGAGGCCCACAGCAGGGTGATGGTGGCGCCATTCCGGTAATCCGGGTGGACGCAGGTTCTGCCCAACTCTGCCACAGTGCCCGGTAGACGGTGAAATGCGGCCAGGTCAAATTCCCCTTCGGAATAGAAGCCGCCGGCCTTTGCCACATCCCGCTGGTGCAGGATGCGGGTGGTCGCCACCAGCTGTCCGCTGGACTGGTCCGTAACAATCAGATGATCGCAATACGCATCGAAGCTGTCCGCATCGATACCCGGGGTGGTGGCGCCGAGGTCGGAGCCATATTCTTCGGAAAATACCCGGTAACGCAGGCGCTGGGCTGCTTCCACAGTGGCCGGGTGGTTTGTTATTCCAGCCTTTAACTGGCGGGCGGGGCGGGTGACGTCAACGGATTGTGCGCTCATAGCTTGGTCTCATTGTTGCCGTTTCCAGACAAGGCTATGAACCGGGTGTGACAGCGGAATGACCGCCCGATGACGACTGGGTTACAGTGTTTTTTGGACAAATCAGGTTGTGAGGTATGTCACCAGCTGTAACGGAGTGGCGGTTCCATGTATATTTCTGAATAGCATGTATAATTGCTGTTACAGCAGGTTGCCTGTATTGTCAGTAACAGAATGCTTCTTCTGAAACCGGAATAACAAAACCAGAGATGGACGGCGTGGAACAGACAAACGAAAGTTGGCGAATTCTCATTGTCGAGGATGATGAACGGCTGGCAGAGCTGACAAGGGAATATCTGGAGAGTAACGGCCTGACCGTTTCCCTGGAGACCCATGGTGGCCGCGCAGTCGAACGTATCCGCAACGAGCAGCCTGACCTGGTTGTTCTTGACCTTATGCTGCCGGGCGAGGATGGCTTGTCCATCTGTCGTCGGGTGAGGCCTGCCTATCAGGGGCCGATCATCATGCTCACCGCCCGGACCGATGACCTGGATCAGGTGCTGGGTCTGGAGATGGGCGCGGATGACTACATCGGCAAACCAGTAAAGCCCCGGGTGCTGTTGGCAAGGATTCGCGCCATGCTGCGACGAATCACCGAGGGCAGCCAGGGCGGGGCCGAAGAAGTCAATGGTGAAGAACCGGTCCGGCTCCAGTTCAATGATCTGGTGGTGGATCGATCCATGCGCGAAGCCTGGCTCAATGACGAGAGTATCGATCTGACCAGTGCCGAGTTCGATCTGCTCTGGTTGTTGGCCAGTAACGCCGGGCGGGTGCTCAGCCGGGAGGAAATCTTCACGGCCCTGCGGGGGATTGAATACGACGGCCAGGACCGCTCCATCGATGTCAGGGTGTCACGGATTCGTCCCAAGATCGGTGACGATCCGATACACCCCCGCCGCATCAAAACGGTTCGCAGCAAAGGCTATCTGTTCGTAAAAGAAGCCTGAACCATCAGCCTCTGGCGCCGGCAGCCTTCCCTGTGGGGTGGGGCCGGCGTTCGTTGCCAGGGTTAACGCGATGCCCCTGAAGTTTTTCCTCAAACTCTACCTTCGCCTGATCGGCCTTACCTTTCTGGTCCTGCTGCTGTGTGCTGCCCTGTTCATGGGCGTCAATTCGGTTCGTTCCCAGTTCTGGAATGAACGATTTCCCGAGCCGCTCATGCGCTGGCTGGCAGCGTCGCCAGCACCACTCCAGCAATATCATTGGCTTGAATCGCTCTACGATTTCCAGGTAGCCGCGCCCGATGGCCTGTCCCTGTCACCGGTTGTTCTTGAGCGGTTGGCGTATGGCCAGGTTGTCGCCAGGGAGTCGAGTATCGGTCAGCAGGTTCTGGTTCAGGGTGTGGATGGTTCGGTGCTGTCGATCCGATTCAGGGATACCTATCGCGATGTGGCTGAAGCGGTGGCCCTGATTGTGCGCCAGCATATGGATGAAGTGGGCCCCGGCCGTGAAGAGATGATGATCGATCAGTTGGAAGAGACCTTCGGGATACTCCTGTCCCGGGTTGAGAGTCCCGATCGTGTGCCGGGCTCCGAAGTGCTGGATCGGGTATCGGAGCGGGGACTGTCACTGTACCAGCAGGACGGCACTGACCGTGCCAGTGTATTGATTCGGCTTGGGGACGGTTCCCTGATCGACCTCACCATGCCGAAGCCATTCAGTTCCTGGGGCTGGCCCGTGATCCTGCTGCTGCTGACGGTCAGTGGCGGCGTGCTGGCACTGGCGCTCTACCTGGCGCTGAGGGAAGTGGATAGCAATCTGCGGTCGGTTGAATCGGTGGCTGTGCGCATTGCACGGGGGGAGATGGGCGCCCGGGTGGATGCCGGGGACAGTAAGCTGGTTTCCCGTCTGGCGGCGGCCTTTAATGGCATGGCAGAGCATATTCAGCGCCTGGTGGGGGTTCAGCGGGAGATGATCCACGCGGTGTCCCACGAGTTGCGCACGCCGGTTGCCCGCATTCGTTTTGGTGTACAGATGATTGAGAGCGCCTCCAGCCCGGAGGCGCTGCAGAAGCAGCTGGATGGCATTGACGGCGATATCCAGGAACTGGATGAACTGATTGATGAGATTCTGACCTACGCCCGGCTGGAGCAGGGTGGGCCGGTGTTCTCGCTGCAGGAAACTTCGGTAACGGATATTGTTCGGCAGGTGGTGGGCGAGCAGCAGCTGATCCGCCCGGAACTGGCCATTACGGCCAGGATTGGCGAGGAATCGGAGCAGTGGGGGCTGTCAGATGTCGAGCCTCGCTACATCCACCGAGCCATCCAGAACCTGGTCGGAAATGCCGGACGTTATGCCCGCGAGAAAGTGATGGTCTGCTGTCATTTCGACGAAGATAACTGCCGGGTGGACGTTGAGGACGACGGCCCCGGCATTCCGGAAGAGGACTGGGAGAAGGTCTTTACCGCCTTTGCCCGTCTGGATGACAGTCGCACGCGCACCTCCGGCGGTTATGGGCTGGGGTTGTCGATTGTGCGCCGTATTCTGTACTGGCATGGCGGGCAGGCGTTCGTCAGCCGCAGTGAAGCGCTGGGTGGTGCCAGGTTCAGCCTGGTGTGGCCGCGCAAGAAGCCGGTGGACGCGATAGTGTGAACTGTGTCTCGCCCTCTCACCTGATGTAACAATCCACATACATAACCTCAACTGAACAGGGTCATCGCCTTGTCCATAATTCGCAGTGTAAGGGATGACTTTTGAGGTTGTAGTTCTTACGAACTTTCCTTGTTTCATTCGTCATTTGAGGGCCGGTTTTTACCGGCCCTTTTTTTTGGATTTTTGTTGCTGGTTTTGCTTTCCTCAGGCTCTCCACTGTTAGAATCATGAAAAAACAATGGAGTGCCAATCATCATGCCAGATTACCTTCTCGCCATTGATCAGGGGACGACCAGCTCCCGCGCTATCGTGTTTGATGAAACCGGGACCAGCGTTGCCGTGGCCCAGCAGGAATTCCATCAATATTTCCCCCGGGATGGCTGGGTTGAGCACGATGCCGCCGAGATATGGGACAGCACTCTGGCGGTGTGTCGTGAAGTGTTGGAAAAAGGCGGCATAGACGCCGCGACCCTGGCAGGGATCGGAATCACCAATCAGCGTGAGACAACGATTATCTGGGACCGTCAGACGGGCAAGCCCATTCATCACGCCATTGTCTGGCAGGATCGCCGTACGGCATCGATTTGCACCAAGCTGAAAACCGATGGGTATGAGGATACCGTTGTCGAGCGTACCGGATTACTGATTGACCCATACTTTTCGGCCACCAAGGTTGCCTGGATTCTGGATCATGTCGATGGTGCTCGGACCCGCGCCGAGGCCGGAGAACTGGCATTCGGCACGGTTGACAGTTGGTTGTTGTGGAACCTGACCGGCGGCCGGTCGCACCTGACCGATGCCACCAACGCTTCTCGCACCGCGCTGTTCAATATCCATAATCAGGCCTGGGACGATGAACTGCTTGAGTTGTTCCGCGTGCCCAGGGCGCTGCTTCCGGAAGTCATGGATTGTGCCGCGGATTTCGGTACCACTGACGAGGCATGTCTGGGCGCGCCGGTGCAGGTCGCGGGTATCGCGGGTGATCAGCACGCCGCATTGATCGGCCAGGCCTGTTTTGAGCCTGGTATGGCCAAAAGCACCTATGGCACCGGCTGTTTTCTCATGCTCAACACCGGAGAGCAGGCGCTACGCTCCGAGAACCGCCTGTTGACCACCATGGCCTATCGTCTGAACGGCAAACCCTGTTACGCCATGGAGGGAAGCATCTTTGTCGCGGGTGCGGCGATGCAGTGGCTGCGGGATGGCCTGAAGCTGATTCGCCATGCCAGTGAATCGGCTGCGTGTGCGGAGCAGGTCGGGGTGGATAACCCGGTGTACCTGGTGCCGGCGTTTACCGGTCTGGGGGCGCCACACTGGGACCCTCACGCCCGGGGGGCAATCATGGGGCTGACCCGGGATACCGGTATCGCCGAGATTGTCACCGCAGGCCTGCAGTCCGTTTGCTACCAGACCAAGGATCTTGTCCGCGCCATTCAGAACGACGGTGCCCCCCTGCAGGCGCTGAGGGTCGACGGCGGAATGGCGGTGAACGACTGGGTCATGCAGTTCCTGTCGGATATTCTGAATGTGACGGTGGACCGCCCACGGGTAACAGAAACCACGGCGTTGGGAGCCGCGTACCTGGCCGGGCTCCATACTGGCGTCTACAAGAGCCTGGATGAGATTGCGCAGTTGTGGGAGCGGGAGCGGCGGTTCGAGCCGGCCATGAGACCGGCCCTCAGGGAATCGCTCTATGCCGGATGGCTGGATGCCGTGGAGCGGGTCTGCAACAACTGACGGCCCGGTCAGGCAGTGCGTTCGAACGCGATCAGATGGTCGGCTTCGACGCGCACCGGCACGGTTTCGCCCAGATGAAAATCCAGATGGCTGCGGAACAGGGCCTCGAACTCCGTGTCTTCCGAGCAGCGGAAACGGTACAGGGTTGAGGTGCCGGCAAAGGTTTTCTCGACCACCTTGGGTTTGAGGCCGGAGTCCGCGTCGTAGACGATGTCGTCAGGCCGGATCAGCACGTCCACCAGGGTGCCGGGTGCCCATTTGTAGGCCCTGTTGCCGTGAATGATGCCCAGCTCCGATTCAATGGTATCCGGACCCAGCGCCTTGCCGGGAATAAAACCACCCTGACCGACAAAGCCGGCCACAAAACGATTGGCCGGTTCGTGATAGAGGTTGTAGGGCACGTCCCACTGCTGGATGCTGCCGTTTTTCAGTACCGCTACCTGATCGCACATGGCAAAGGCTTCCTGCTGGTCATGGGTCACCAGGATGGCGCTGATACCGAGGGTTTTGAGGATCTCGCGCACATCCAGGCTCAGGCGACGGCGCAGATCGGTGTCCAGGTTGGAGAAGGGTTCGTCCAGCAGGATCAGCGTTGGTTCCGGCGCCAGTGCCCGGGCGAGAGCGACCCGTTGTTGCTGGCCGCCTGACAGTTCGTGGGGGTAGTTGTCCGCCAGGTCCTGAAGGTGCACCAGAGTCAGCAGTTCCATGACTTTCTGGCGCTTCTCGCTGCGGCTCTCCTTGTGCAGGCCAAACCCCACATTGTCGGCGATGGTCAGGTGTGGAAACAGCGCGTAATCCTGAAACACCATGCCGATGCGGCGTTTCTCCGGTGCCAGTGTCCGGCCGGGCAGGCTGATGGATTGTGACTGCAGGCGGATTTCGCCGGTATTGAGCGGCAGGAAACCGGCCAGCGCACGAAGTATGGTGCTTTTACCGCAGCCGCTGGGGCCCAGGAGGCAGCCAATGTCGCCGTGGCTCAGTGAGAAGCTGACGTCGTTGACCACCGAGCCGTCACCGTACCCGCAGGACAGGTTGTGCACTTCCAGCAGCCAGTCGGCGGGTTGGTTCAGGCTCGGGCTCATCCGGTCAGTCCAGTTTGTTGAGAATCAGGAATTCAAGCAGTGCCTTCTGGGCGTGCAGACGATTTTCCGCTTCATCCCACACTACGGAGCTGGCGTGCTCCATCATGTCCGTGGAGATTTCCTCGCCCCGGTGGGCTGGGAGGCAGTGCATGAAGAGTGCGTCCTTGTCTGCCAGGGTCATCAGTTCAGGGCTGATCTGGTAGCCCTGGAATGCCTTTTCGCGAGCTTTCTGCTCGTCTTCCTGGCCCATGGAGGCCCACACGTCGGTGACCAGCAGGTTGGCGCCGCGGGCTGCCTCCTGCGGATCGCGGACGATGCTGACGCGGTCGCTGTGCATCTGCATCAGTGAGGCGCTGGGGTCGTAGCCTTCAGGGCAGGCAATGCGCAGGTTAAAGCCGAACTGGGTAGCGGCATTGATGTAGGAATGGCACATGTTGTTGCCATCGCCGACCCAGGTCACCGTGGCGCCACGGATGCTGCCCCGGTGCTCACGGTAAGTCTGCATGTCGGCCAGCAACTGGCAGGGATGGAAGTCGTCGGTCAGCGCGTTGATGACCGGCACGCGGGAGGCGCTGGCAAATTTTTCCACGGTTTCGTGGGCAAAAGTGCGGATCATCACCGCATCCACCATGCTGGAAATGACGATGGCGGAATCCTCGATGGGCTCACCTCGTCCCAACTGGGTATCGCGGGGAGAGAGGAACAGAGCGGCGCCGCCGAGCTGGGTCATGCCGGCCTCGAACGATACCCGGGTTCGAGTGGATGATTTCTCAAAGATCATCGCCAGCACCCGGTTCTTCAGGGTGTCCCGGGTAACGCCGCTGCGCCACTCTTTGCGAAGTTTGCTTGCATGGTCCAACAGGCTCTCAAGCTCGCCGGAGGTCATGTCATTCAATGTCAGAAAGTGTCTTGCTGCCATGTTCTGGCCCTTTATCAAACGAAAACCCTGCCGCACATTTACGGGCATGCTGGTTGTTACAACTGGCCCGTAAAAATCCGCGTCGGAAAACCACAACGCGCCAGACTGCGGATAAAACCGCACCGGCGGGTGAACGTGACGGGAGCTGCGCTGACTGCCTGGAAGACAGGGGCTCAAGTCTAGCCCTTAAGGCAGATGATGACAACGGCGTTGCCGCGGTGGTTGCGCTGCATCAAGCGGGGAGTTTGGTGCCCCCGACAGGCGGCGTGTACAATAGGCCTCAAGTGCATTGCCGACAGGCAATTCCGTTTCCAATCAGAGGTGAATGTTCATGGACATTAACGAAACCATTAAGAGCCAGCTTGAGGGTAACCCGGTCATTCTGTACATGAAGGGTACTCCGCAGGCTCCACAGTGCGGTTTCTCGGCAAAAACCGTCCAGGCATTGATGGCCTGCGGTGAGCGCTTTGCGTTTGTCAATATTCTGGACAATCAGGAACTGCGTGAGGCCCTGAAGGTTTATTCCAGCTGGCCGACCTACCCGCAGCTTTACATCAACGGTGAGCTGGTGGGTGGCTGTGACATCGTTCTTGAGATGTCCGAAAGTGGCGATTTGGCCAAGGCTGTCAAGGATGCAGCCAAGCAGGCTGAAGCCTGATCCGTTAGTTTTCCAGGCGCTCCGGGGAGAACACCAGTTCAACCCGGTAGCGTTGTTGCCCTCCCTCCTTACCTGGCGGCTCCGGATAGGGGCTGGCTGCCAATGCAGCCCGGTAGGCTGCGCCATCGATTCCTTTCATACCACTTGATCGGGACACGTTTGCCCTGGTCAGAGCGCCATTTCCCAGCAGTTGCAGTTCAACCTCCAGGGTGATGGGCGAGCTCAGTTCCCGAAGCATCGGCACGCCATTGCGCCTCAGTTCCCGGGCAATCCGGGTGGCGAGACTGACAACGTAGGCGTCGGTTTCTTTCGGGGAGTCTGTTACCTGTCTGATCTGACGGGGCGCTTCGGTTGGAGAGGTGGCGGGAGCGCCCGCCGCCGTTGTTCGGGAGGAGGGCGACTGGTTTTCTGCCTCCGCCTGCGAGGCTCCGGCGGCGGGCGCCGCTGATGCCGGTTCGGGGGCCGGAGTGACCCGTGGGGGTGCAGATTGCGAGGGCGTCTCGGGTTGGTCCGGGTTTGCTGTCTTCGAATCCTGCGGCGGGACGCTGGAATCCCGGGGGGGCTGTGGCTGCTCGGCGGGTTTTTCCGCGGAGCTGGTCACGGCCTCGGGGGCTGCCTGACTGCCGGGAGCAACCAGCGTGACGGTCATGGTCGGCGTCGGTTGCTCTGTTTTCTCAAGCAGTGAGGGAATGGCCGACAGGGCCGCAGTGTGCAGGAACAGCGCCAGGGAAATGGCAAGGGCAATTCGATACTGGGCCGGAAGGCTGGTAGTACGGCCATAATCCAGCATGGTCTGTCGCGTGCTCCTGGCAAGAATGAATTGCGGCCTTATCCAGCCTTGCTCCGCAAGCTGCCAACAACAGCATCCAGTGCCCGGTCAATGAGTGCGCCCTGTTCCAGTACGGTCAGTCTCCCGCGACGCATTTCGTGGGCCAGCTCGGTGCGAGTTTTCTCGATTACCTTGAGCCCCATGCGATTGACGAAAACGAAGCAGTCCGCTTCCTCGATAATGGCAGACAGTTTGCAGCGGAAGCTGGCGCCGTTGACCAGGTTGAACTCAACCCAGTTGCCAATTTCGATCGCATCAATCTGCGCGACGTACTCCGCAATGGCGGCTTCCTCAAGCTGCTGTTGGCGCTCGACAGCCGTTGGCGGGATTTGTTCCGGTTCTTCAGCGGAGGGGGCTGGTATTTCCTCCCGGGCTTCCATCAGCGCGTTGGCCCGGAATGCTTCCGTCAGTTCGTGTTTGAGCTCGCTCATCATTTCGTCGAGCTTTGAGGAGTTGTAGGAAACTTCTTCCAGCCCTGCGCGCAAAGACTTGATCAGGCCCGGCACTACGCGTACCCACTGGTCTCTTTCCTCATCTTCCTGGTGAGGATGGAGGCACCAGATCAGGTCATCCACGACCCGTACGGATTCCAGCCAGCGGTGCTCGACATCGTCCCGCAGGTACGCCAGGAACATGACCCGGCTCCAGCCGTTGACCAGGATGTTTTGAACCGAATCCGGCAAATGGTAGCGGGCGACTTTTTCCTGAAGCACGCGATCGACGGTTTCCTGGGCTTTCTGGGATTTTATTCGGCCACGCTCCGACTCTCGGGTTCGTTGTTCCACCAGTGAAGCTTTACGGTTCTCCCTGGCAAGGTACTGCTCAAACTCTTCTCCGAGTTCTTCAAACAGTGACAGGTCGCCATCGAATTCGTTGAGGATGCGTTGCACGATGCTGTGAATCTTGTCGTAAAGTTTGTCGCGAGTCTTTTCGTCACTGTCACTCCATCCGATACCTGCACGGGCAAGGGAGTTCAGTAAACGGCGCGCCGGATGGGTTGCTTTGCTGAAGAAGGTTTTGTCCTTGATGACCACTTTGAGGATGGGAATCTGCAACCGGCTGATCAGTACCTGAATAGGCGCTGACAGGTTGTAGTCGTCAAGGATGAATTCAAACAGCATGGAGACGAGGTTGATCAGGTCCTCATCCATTTCGTTCAGTGCGGGTTTCTTGCCATCCGCAGCCACTTTGTGGGCCAGCAACTGCTCAACCACCTGCCGCAGATCTACGGTGAGCGGCTCTCCGGCACTGAGATTCTCCGAGGTGGAAGTTGCCGGCTGCTGGGGCAGGGCGCTCAGCAGGCCGATCAGCTCCGCGTCTCCGATAACGTGGACATTGGGGTCCGATGCCCGTGACGGGATGCCGGCGTTGGCCCGCTGCAAGGCAAGCATCTGGCGTATCTGTTCAAACACCGCGCTGTCACCGGCCTGGCCGGCCGCTCGGGATGCGTCGTCGGTCTCTCCCTCGGGCCTGGGCTTTTCAGTTGACTGTCCCTGGGTTTTACCTTGTTGCTGCCCGGTTTTGCCGTGGTAGCGGAAATTGGGAATAACGCCGGCCTGGATCAGTATGCGGTTGGCTTCATCCAGCAGCATGCCCAGGTTGGATACCACGTATCGGTCGAACTGTTTGAGCAGGATCAGGCGCTCACGAATCTGGATTTCCAGCGCCTGTATGGCTTCGATAAAGGCGCTGCACAAGTGCTCCGGGGCCATCGGATTAACCGGCGACTCTTCGCTGGCTTCCGGGTAGACCACGCTGAAACGGGTCTGGAGTTGCAGCAGTGGTCCCTGGAAGTGTGCCTTGGCCTTGGTGATCATGGCATTGAGTGCGACCTGCTCTTCCAGGTCGTCATTGCCCACGAGAGAGAGGTTGTCAGCCGAAGGCTGTGCAGTCTGGCTTTCTTCGCTGGTCACACCGCCGCTGCGCGGTGGCGCGGAAAAATTCTGGGCAACGGCGTTCTGGAAATGCCGTTCCACACCCTTGCGTTTGATGCGGATTTCGCGCATCGCCTCAAAATACCGGTTTTGCTCGTTATTGCTGCGGGCATTGTTGGCCAGCTCGAACAACGAGTCATCGACCGCGTCGAAGGCTCCCTGCAGCAAGTCACCCAGCCCGGCAACGACGGTGTCACGGATCCGGGTTACCTCTGCGGGAACGGGGCGGGAACTGCCCGCTTTCCTGTGTTCGCGGAGATAATGTATGCCGGACTGCTTATTCATGGCCGACTCCTGTTTACGCCTCAACCGGATACATGACCGAGCTTACTGACTTTGTTTCTCATTATCGGTTAAATCTACCGCATTTTTACAGGCGGTAACATGACTAAATGATAACAGGCCCACGTTGCCAAAAAATTTCGGGGCACCCCGAAGGGTACCCCGTTGCATGATCCTCGGTTTATGCGAGGTTCGGACGGTATCAGTGAATGTACACCGGTCCGATGCCAACGCTCCAGATCACCACGCTGACTGCCAGCATCGCCACCAGCATGACCAGTCCGACGGTCAGTACCGAGGACGCAAACATGAAGCCCCGATCCTCAGGTATCTTCATCAGGATCGGCAGGCCTTCATAAAGAAGATACACGGCGTAGGAAACGGCGACGAGCCCTACCGCCATGTTTACCCAGATGTTGGGGTAGGCCGCAATAACGCCCAGCAGGAACATCGGGGTCGCAGTATACGCGGCCAGGGTCACGCCACGGGGTGTGCGGTCCTTGACTTCGTAGGTGGCGGCGAAAAAA
The DNA here is from genome assembly GCF_045449795.1 of Marinobacter alkalisoli. NCBI lineage: Bacteria > Pseudomonadati > Pseudomonadota > Gammaproteobacteria > Pseudomonadales > Marinobacteraceae > Marinobacter > Marinobacter alkalisoli. Next base: position 12,749 of record NZ_JBJJLB010000030.1, on the reverse strand, counting down.
TCGATGAACTTGCCCAGAACATAGATGCCCGCAAGCATGGCGGCGTAGAACAGGGCGGACAGTTGCAGTCCGCTGGTGACCGTCAGCCGGGTGATGGCTCCATCTCCGATTTGCCAGCCAACCTGGGTGGTCCCGACAAAACCGGCAATAGCGGGAATCAGGGCCAGGATAAAAATGTGGCCTAAATACAGTTTACTAACGGATTCAGAATCCCGACGTATGGCTTCCCACTCACGATCAGGGTGGGTGAGCAGGCCAACGGTGTGTGTCAGACTCATGGAAAGACTCCTAATGATTATTGTTATGTCGCACGCACCTTCAGTCTTGGTGGAATGTGAGTGGCGGTCAAGGAGTCGGTTAAATTTTGATCGTCTAACCCCGGAGCTGCTATAACCTTACGGTATAAGTATCCCGGAGCATCAGAGGAGAGAGCGTTTCTTGCGGCGGGCAGGGTGGACGATGGCTGCCTTGACGACATTATCCTTGATCTGCAGAACCTCGATCCGGTGACCGGAGACCTTAAGGCAGACGTTGGTTTCCGGGATGTTTTCCAGGGTTTCGGTGATCAGTCCGTTCAGGGTTTTGGGGCCATCCGTGGGCATCTTCCAGCCCAGTGTCTTGTTGATGGTCCTGAGCGCCGTGGCGCCATCAATAATAAAGGTGCCGTCGTCCTGCGGGATGATGTCGGGGCTGGTCGCGGCGTAATCTGTGGTGAATTCACCCACGATTTCTTCAAGGATGTCCTCAAGAGTGGCCAGGCCCCGCACGTCGCCATACTCATCCACCACTACCCCGAACCGGCGCTTGCCTTTCTGGAAATTGATCAGTTGGGTATTCAGTGGCGTGCTTTCCGGAATGAAGTAGGGTTCCTGGCACAGCTGCATCAACATTGCCTTGTTCAGGTCTTCCTGCAACAGCAGCTTTGACGCGCTGCGGAGGTGGAGAATACCCCGGATATTGTTGATGTCGCCCTTGTAGACCGGCAGCCGGGTGTGCTGGCTGCTGCGGAGCTGGCGCAGGATGGTGTCCATTTCATCGTCGAGATCGATACCGACCACGTCGTTACGGGGCACCATGATGTCGTTCACAGTGACGTTCTCCAGATCCAGGATGCCCACCAGCATGTCTTTGTGCTTGGCGGGAATCAGCGCGCCGGCTTCATTGACTACGGTGCGCAGCTCTTCGCGGCTCAGGTGGTCGTTGGCAGCGTCGTGGGGAGAAATGCCGAGAATCTTGAGGATGGCTCCGGTGAACAGGTTGACCGCCCAGACCAGCGGATAGAGGATCTTGAGCAGCGGTCCGAGAATGTGACTGGCCGGAAAAGCGATTTTTTCAGGGAAGAGTGCCGCCAGGGTTTTCGGGGTTACCTCGGCAAAAATCAGGATAACCAGCGTGAGCAGCAGCGTGGCGATGGCTATGCCCGCATCCCCCCAGATGCGAATGGCGATGACAGTCGCTATGGAGGACGCCAGGATGTTGACGAAGTTGTTGCCAATGAGGATGACGCCGATCAGTTGATCGGTTCTCTGCAGAAGGCCCTGGGCGCGCTTGGCGCCCTTGTGGCCGGTTTTCGCCATGTGCTTCAGGCGGTACCGGTTCAGGGACATCATCCCGGTTTCAGAGCTGGAGAAGAAAGCGGACAGCACAATAAGCCCGACCAGTACGCTAAAAAGTACCGTTAGCGACGTTTCATTCATTGATGGAATACCAGCTCAAGTGCGAATTTACTACCGTAGAACGCCAGCATCAGCAGCGCGCAGCCCGCTAGGGTCCAGCGGCTGGCGGTAATGCCGCGCCAGCCCTTGGTGTAGCGGCCAATCAGCAGAGCCACAAAAACCACCAGGGATAACAGCGAAAAGAGCGTTTTGTGGGCCAGGTCCTGGGCAAACAGGTCCTCCACGAACAGCGCGCCGGTGACGATCGCCAGAATGAGCATGACCACCCCTGCCCAAACCATTTCAAACAGCAGGGATTCCATGGTTTGCAGTGGCGGCAGGTTGCGAACCAGGATGCTGTTGTAGTTGTGCTTGAGCTGACGGTTCTGGAAGTAAAAAAGGGTCGCCTGAATGGCGGCCAGGGTGAACAGGCTGTAGGCTGTCACCGATAGCGCGATATGGGAAAGCATGCCATAGCTGTCTTCCGGTACCAGGCGGGAAGGGGTATGGGTAATCAGTGACAGGATGATTGTGAGCCCGGCCAGGGGGTAAGCTCCCAGGAACAGGCTTTGCACAGGCTTGCGCAGACTCAGCCCGAGCAGGAGGAAGACGATCAGCCAGGATATCAGTACTGAACTCTGGAAAAAGCTGAAATCAAAGGCAGTATCCTGATGCACCGTCTGGGCAATCAGCAGGCCGTGGCCGGTCAGTGCCAGAATGCCAATCAGCATGGTGATGGCTACATTGGTATGCACTCGCCCCCTGAAGCTGAGTGCTTGCAGGGCGGTACCAATGCTATACAGAAAAAGAGAGGTGACCGCGAGAATCAGCGTTCCCATGACTTCCTTTAACCACTGTCTGACTGGGGATCGGTGCGGTTAGTCACCGATTTGACCGGGTTGGTCGTTTCAGGGCGATAGTCTGGTTATAATGTCGCGATTATGCAACAGGAATCAAGGAGCCGGGTTCCGGCTTTGTGGTTTGTGCACTCAATTTATCCGGGGTACGGAAGAGCAACATGTTTGAAAACCTCCAAGACCGACTTTCCGGTAGCCTGCGCAAAATTTCCGGCCAGGCGCGGCTTACCGATGACAATATCAAGGACACGCTGCGCGAAGTGCGAAAGGCGCTGCTGGAGGCAGACGTTGCCCTGCCGGTGGTCAAGGACTTCATAGAAGGTGTCCGCCAACGCGCCGTCGGCCAGGAAGTGCAGCGCAGTCTTACGCCGGGCCAGGTGTTCGTAAAGGTCGTCCAGCAGGAACTTGAGCGGGTCATGGGTGAGGGCAATGAATCCCTCAACCTGTCTGTGCAGCCGCCGGCGGTCATTATGATGGCTGGCCTGCAGGGTGCGGGTAAAACCACAACGGTGGCCAAGCTCTCCCGATTGCTCAAGGAGCGCCAGAAAAAATCGGTGATGGTGGTCAGTGCCGACATCTACCGCCCTGCCGCTATCCGGCAGCTGGAAACTCTGGCCGGTGAGGTCGGGGTGGAGTTTTTCCCCAGTTCCTCGGATCAGGATCCGGTGGACATTGCCGAAGGCGCCATAGCAGCAGCCCGTAAAAAGCATATAGATGTAGTGATCCTGGATACGGCCGGTCGCTTGCATGTGGATGAGCAGATGATGGGCGAGATCGGGCGGCTGCATAAGGCGGTCAACCCGGTGGAAACCCTGTTCGTGGTCGATGCCATGACCGGTCAGGACGCTGCCAATACCGCCAAGGCCTTTAATGATGCCTTGCCGCTGACCGGTGTGGTGCTGACCAAGACCGATGGCGATGCCCGTGGCGGTGCTGCGCTTTCCGTGCGTCACATTACCGGTAAGCCCATCAAGTTCCTTGGTATTGGTGAAAAGTCCGATGCCCTTGAGCCCTTCTATCCGGATCGGGTGGCTTCGCGGATTCTGGGGATGGGGGATGTGCTCTCCCTTATAGAAGAGGCTGAGCGCAAGCTGGACCAGAAGAAGGCCCAGAAGCTGACCAAGAAGATCAAGAAGGGCAAGAGTTTCGATCTTGAGGACTTCCGTGATCAGCTGCAGCAAATGAAAAGCATGGGCGGTGTCGCCGGGCTGATGGATAAACTGCCGGGCATGGGGCAGATGGCGCAAGTGGCCCAGCAGCAGGTGAATGACAAGTCCATGGGGCAGATGGAGGCCATCATCTGCTCCATGACGCCGAAAGAGCGTCGTTACCCGGATGTCATCAACAACTCCCGCAAGCGCCGTATAGCGACCGGGTCCGGCACCCAGATTCAGGATGTGAATCGTCTGCTCAAGCAGCACAAGCAGATGCAGAAAATGATGAAGAAATTCGGTAAAAAAGGCGGTATGGCCAATATGATGCGGGGCCTGGGCGGCATGATGCCTCCGGGTGGAGGCGGTGGCGGTATGCCGCCATATGGCCGTATGTAGAAAGCCGTACGCAGAAAACCGGGTTTCACTGTGTTTCCCTGTTTTCATTGGCGCTTTTTTAGCATAGAATAGCGCCCCTTTCGAGTATGGGTCTTCACGCCGGCCAGTTCTGGCGGGTGTGAATCGTACAAAGTTCGTACAACAGAACAGGATATTGGTTAAATGGTAACAATCCGTTTGGCTCGCGGCGGCTCAAAGAAGCGCCCGTTCTATCACCTGACAGTCACCGACAGCCGCAAATCCCGCGACGGTCGTTTTATTGAGCGTGTTGGCTTCTTCAACCCGGTTGCCCGTGGTCAGGAAGAGCGTCTGCGCGTTGATCGTGATCGTGTTGAGTTCTGGCTGGGCCAGGGTGCTCAGGCCACCGATCGCGTTGCCCAGCTGCTGAAAGGCGCTGAGTAATTACGCTTTAATACCGGGGTTGATGGCATGACACAGGATTCGCAGGAAACTGTGATTGGCCGGATTACCTCGGTGTTTGGGGTTAAGGGATGGCTTAAGGTTTATTCCTACACAGACCCCAGGGACGGAATACTGAACTACCGTGACTGGACTCTGGTCCTCAACGGTAAGCGTATTCCGGCCAGGCTTGAGGAAGGTCGCCGCCAGGGGCAGGGGATCGTCGTCAGGCTGAAAGGTGTTAATGATCGTGATCTGGCGCACACATACTGCGGTGCAGAGGTCAAGGTTCCGACCGCTGAGCTGCCGGCGCTTCCCGAAGGGGAGTACTACTGGCACCAGCTTGAGGGGCTTGACGTCTTCACTGTTGAGGATGAGTGCCTGGGTGTGCTGGATCACATGATCGAGACAGGCTCCAACGACGTTCTGGTGGTGAAGTCCAATCAGGCTTCCATCGACCAGCGTGAGCGGCTGATTCCCTATCTTCCGGATCAGGTGGTTCGGGAAGTGGATCTGGCCGCGAAGCGCATGGTTGTTGACTGGGATCCGGAGTTCTGAGGGTGTGGATTGGCGCAGTCAGTCTGTTCCCGGAAATGTTCAGTGCGGTCACTGATTATGGCATTACCGGCAGGGCGGTTCGTGATGGTCTTCTGACCTTCAAGAGCTGGAACCCGCGGGAATTTACCCATGATCGTCACCGCACGGTGGATGACCGGCCTTATGGTGGTGGTCCTGGCATGCTGATGAAAATGCAGCCTCTGCGGGATGCGATCCATGCGGCCAGGGAATCGGCACCCGGCAAAGCCTGTGTTGTTTATCTCTCACCCCAGGGTGAGACCCTGAATCAGTCTGTTGTTGAGTCCCTTGCGGCGGAAGAACGGTTGATTCTGGTGGCGGGCCGTTACGAGGGTGTCGACGAGCGCCTGATATCGGCGGAAGTCGATCGGGAAGTGTCGCTGGGGGATTTTGTCCTGTCCGGCGGCGAGTTGGCAGCCATGGCTGTCATTGATGCGGTTACGCGCCTCATCCCCGGAGCGCTGGGTCATGCGCAGTCGGCAGAGCAGGATTCCTTTGCCGACGGTTTGCTGGATTGTCCGCACTACACCCGGCCCGAGGTTTACGAAGGTCAGGCGGTGCCGGATGTTTTGTTAGGCGGTCACCATGATCAGATCCGGCGTTGGCGGCTCAAGCAGTCGCTGAGGCGAACCCGGGAGCGACGCCCCGACCTGCTGGAAAAGCGGGTACTGACGGACGAAGAGCGTGAGCTGCTGGAAGAGATTTTGAACGAACCGGGTGCCTCTGAATCATCAGGGCATTAAAAGATTGGGTATCAGGAGCATACGATGAGCGGCAAGAACAACATCATCAGTCAACTTGAAGCAGAACAGATGACCAAGGAAATCCCTGCGTTCGCGCCGGGTGACACCGTGGTTATCCAGGTTCGCGTAACTGAAGGCAACCGTGAGCGTCTGCAGGCGTTCGAAGGCGTTGTTATCGGTAAGCGTAACCGTGGCATGAACTCTTCCTTCACTGTTCGTAAGATTTCTTACGGTGTGGGTGTTGAGCGTACTTTCCAGACTCACTCCAAGCTGATCGACAGCATCAGCGTGAAGCGTCGTGGTGACGTACGTCAGGCCAAGCTTTACTACCTGCGCGACCTGTCTGGTAAGGCAGCTCGTATCAAGGAGAAGCTGGGCTGATCAGCCTTGCGCTGAACAGAGTGCTTCAGAAAAAGGCAGCCGCGGGCTGCCTTTTTCGTGTCTGGCTGTTATAAACAGGGTTTTAGTCATTGGTCCGGGAAGTAAGTATGGTGTCTCAACGCAGATCCCGTAAGGAGCTTCGGCCCGATGATGAGGCGCTGATTGCGCGTTTCACCGATGCTATCTGGCTGGAAGATGGCCTGGGCGATAAAACCCGTATGGCTTACCGTAATGATCTGGAGGGTCTGGCAGCCTGGCTGGTGGATCAGCCGGGGCGACCGCTTCTGGTGGCGGTGAAGCGGATGGATCTTCTCGCGTGGATCTCCCGGGGGTTGGCGGAGGGCGCCAAGACTTCTACGGCAGCGCGCAGGCTGTCGGGGTTGCGGCGCTTCTATCGTTATCTGCTGCGAGAGGGGGTTATCAGTGAAGATCCCACGTTGCAGATTGACAGCCCGCGTCTGCCCCGCAGGCTTCCGGATTCGTTGTCGGAACGGGATGTTGATGCCCTGCTGGACGAGCCAGATCCGGAAATCCCCATAGAATTGCGCGACAAGGCGATGATGGAAATTCTCTATGGGTGTGGGTTGAGGGTTTCGGAATTGACGGAGTTGCGAGTGGATCAGGTCAACCTGCGCCAGGGCGTGGCTCGGATCACTGGCAAGGGAAACAAAGAGCGTCTGGTTCCGCTTGGTGAAGAGGCGGTGGACTGGCTGCTGCGCTACATGAAAGAAGGGCGCGCGGAATTGTTGAAAGGACGAACCTCGGATGCACTGTTCCCGGGTAACCGGCCTGTGGCAATGACACGGCAAACCTTCTGGCATCGTATCCGTCATTACGCCATGCGTGCCGGCATTAACAAGCACCTGTCTCCGCACACACTGAGGCACGCCTTTGCGACGCACCTGCTGAACCACGGTGCAGACCTGCGAGTGGTTCAGATGCTGTTGGGGCACTCCGATCTCTCGACCACGCAGATCTATACCCATGTGGCCCGCCAGCGCCTGCAGTCCCTGCATCAGGCTCACCACCCGCGTGGCTGAGGGGCATTCTTTCCGGTAACTTTGATAACCTTGGAGCCGCGCCTGAACTTTCACGCCGCCAGGGTGTCGCAGTAGATTAACTGAACCCGACCCGGGGACGCGCCGGGTTTGAACCACAACTGAAAGCGGAAGACATTATGTTTGCCAGAAAACTGTTTACATCCTCCCTGGTGGTCGCCCTGATGATGGCGGGGTTGATCGGCATGCACACTGCGGTGGCCGGCGAGGTGGAGGACCAGATTTCCGAGCGGCTGACCAAGGCCATTCCAGGGCTGAGGGTGAGTGAGGTTCGAGAGTCTGAAGCTCCGGGGCTTTATGAGGTGTACAGCAATAATGGCGACACTATTTATACCACCGAGGATGGCGGTTACCTGCTAACGGGTGATCTGCTTCAGGTAACCGATAAAGGCATTGCCAATGTGTCGGAAAGGAATCGGGCCATTGTCCGCAAACAGCAGATGGAAGCGTTTGGTGCCAGGGGAGTGATCAGTTATCGTGCCGACGGCGAAGAGAAGGCTGAGATTGCCGTGTTTACCGATATCGACTGCCCTTATTGCCGCAAGTTGCATGACGAGATGGCCCAGCTCAACGAATACGGTATTACCGTGCACTATTATGGGTTCCCCCGTTCGGGGCCGAATACCCGGTCGTTCAACAAATACGTTTCGGTATGGTGCAGTGACGATCAGCAGGCGGCCATGGATATGGCCAAAGCCGGCAAACAGGTTGATGCGCAATCCTGCGAGAATCCTGTCAGGGATCAGTTCAATCTGGGCGGAGAAGTTGGGGTAACCGGCACGCCGGCTATTGTGCTGGAAGATGGCAACATGGTGCGTGGATACGTCCCCGCGCAGAAATTGGCCGAAGGGCTTGGCCTGCTGTAACCCTGCGGATGCCGGGGCCTCACCGGCGCCCCCGACTGAATAAGTCCGAGCAGTGACGCAGGGCTTATTCAGTGTGCCCTTAATCGGTATACTATGCCCTCTTGAGATAACCCCAAGAAAACCCATCAGCACCCCCAAGCGGGATCAGAGGTGAAAGTTTGAAAGACGTCAGTGTCGGAATCTGCGGATTGGGAACCGTCGGCGGCGGTACATTTAACGTACTGACCCGAAACGCCAAACTCATTACGGGCCGTGCCGGCTGCAATATCCGGATTGGCCGGGTGGCTAGCCGTACCCCCCGGGAAGATATTGATATGGGCGGTATTCCGTTCAGCACCGACATTTTCGACGTCATCAACGACCCCGATATTGATGTTGTGGTGGAGTTGATTGGTGGATATGACGCTGCCCGGGAACTGGTGCTGGCTGCCATCAGGAATGGCAAGCATGTGGTGACGGCCAACAAGGCCCTGATCGCGGTCCACGGTAACGAGATCTTTGAGGCGGCAGAAAAAGCCGGCGTTATCGTTGCCTATGAGGCCGGCGTGGCGGGCGGTATTCCGGTGATCAAATCGGTTCGCGAGGGCATGGCTGCCAACCGCATCGACTGGATTGCCGGCATCATCAACGGTACTGGCAACTACATTCTTACCGAGATGCGCGCAGGCCGCGAATTCGCGGAAGTGCTCAAGGAGGCCCAGGACCTGGGTTACGCCGAAGCCGACCCCACGTTTGACGTGGAAGGTATTGATGCCGCACATAAGCTGACCATCCTGGCTTCGGCCGGTTTTGGTGTGCCGCTGCAATTCGAAAAAGCCTACACCGAGGGCATCTCGCAGATCACGCCTTACGACATTGCCCATGCGGAGCTGCTGGGTTATCGCATCAAACACCTTGGCATTGCCCGTCGTCGTGATGACGGTATCGAGCTGCGTGTGCATCCGACCCTGGTGCCACGGAGCCACCTGATTGCCCAGGTCGATGGCGTTCTCAACGCGGTACTGGTGGACGGCGACGCGGTTGGTCAGACCATGTATTACGGTCCGGGGGCCGGCGACGAGGCGACGGCCTCCGCAGTGATCGCTGATATCGTGGATGTGGCCCGCACGGTCGCAGCCGGAAGCTCCCAGCGGGTGCCCTACCTCGGCTTTGATCCGTCCGCGCTGGAAGAACTCAATGTCTTGCCGATGGAAGACATTCAGTCGGCGTACTATCTGCGCATCACCGCCATGGACCATCCCGGTGTGCTGGCCAAGGTGGCCTCGATTCTCAGCGAGCATGGCATCAACATAGAGTCGATCATGCAGAAGGAGTCGGAGCTGAAAGATGGCCGCATTCCGGTGATCATCCTGACCCACACGGTTCAGGAGCGCCAGGTAAACCGCGCCATTGAAGAACTGGAAGCCCTGACGGACATCGATGGTCAGGTTGTTCGCATCCGCGCCGAAAACTTCAACTGACAGGTACGCACGTGAGATACATCAGTACACGGGGGGAAGCTCCCGCTCTGGGTTTTGAAGACGTTCTGCTGACCGGGCTGGCCACCGATGGTGGCCTGTATGTGCCCGAATCCCTGCCGCACTTCAGCGTGGAAGAAATTCGCAGCTGGCGTGGCCTGTCCTACAGCGAGCTGGCGTTCAACGTCATGTACCCGTTCGTGGACGACGCCATTCCGGCTGATGATTTCCGCAAGATGCTGGACGAGACCTATAGCGTGTTTGCCCATCAGTCGGTTGCCCCGCTGGTTCAGCTCGATACCAATGAATGGGTGTTGGAGCTGTTCCGCGGTCCGACCTTGGCGTTCAAGGATTTCGCCCTGCAGCTGCTGGGCCGTCTGCTGGATTACGTGCTGGAGAAACGCAAGCAGCACGTGGTTATCATGGGGGCAACCTCGGGTGATACCGGTTCCGCGGCGATTGAAGGCTGCCGTCGTTGCGAGCACGTGGATATCTTCATCCTGCATCCGCACGAGCGGGTGTCCGAAGTGCAGCGTCGCCAGATGACCACGGTCAAGGGCGACAATATCCACAACATAGCGGTGCGCGGCAACTTTGATGACTGCCAGCGTATGGTGAAGGAGAGCTTCGGCAACCAGTCGTTCCTGGGTGGCAAGACCCAGCTGGCTGCGGTGAACTCCATCAACTGGGCGCGGATCATGGCCCAGATCGTCTATTACTTCCAGGCGTCGCTGGCGCTGGGCGGTCCCGATCGCAGCATGGCGTTCTCGGTGCCTACCGGTAATTTCGGTGACATTTTTGCCGGTTACCTGGCGAAGAAAATGGGCCTGCCGATCTCCCAACTGGTGATCGCCACCAACCGTAACGACATTCTTCATCGCTTCATGAGCGGCAACAAGTACGAACAGCACCAGCTCGAACATACCCTGTCGCCGAGCATGGATATCATGGTATCCAGCAATTTCGAGCGCCTGCTGTTCGATCTGCACGGTCGTGACGGCGCGGCGGTCAAGCTGCTTCTGGAGAATGCCGCCAAGGGGCCGGTCAGTATCGAGGAATACCGTTGGAAGCATGCTCGCAAGTTGTTTGACAGTGACGCGGTGGACGACAAGACCACCTGCGATACTATTCGCGAGATCTACGAGCAGAACGAATACCTGCTGGATCCCCACACCGCCATCGGTGTGCGTGCCGCCCGTAACTGTCGCCGTGACAAGGCCGTGCCGATGGTGACCCTGGGTACGGCCCACCCGGCCAAGTTCCCGGATGCCATCGCGGAATCCGGCCTGGCCGTCAAGCCCGAATTGCCGGCGCACATGGCGGACCTGTTCGAGCGGGAAGAGCGCTACACGGTGCTGGATAACAACATCGCGGGCGTTCAGGAATTCATCGCCAAACACTGGAAGAATACCTGATCCGGTATGACACCCAAAAAGATCCTGCGTCGCCCCCAGCCCGACACCCTTCCGGGCTGGGGTCAAAATCTGCCCCCCTTGCTTCGCCGTTTATACGCCGCACGCGGCGTCACTTCCGATGAGCAGCTGACTTATACCCTGAAGCACCTGGCCTCGCCGCTGGAGCTGCGCGGTATTGACCGGGCGGTGGAGCTGTTGTCTGAAGCGATCACCGGCCAGCAGCGGGTGATGATTCTGGGGGATTTTGACGCTGACGGTGCCACCAGCACCGCTGTCGCCATGTTGGGATTGTCCATGCTTGGTCTGAAAAGCGTCGACTTCCGCGTGCCCAGCCGGTTTGCTGACGGCTATGGCCTGACCCCGGGCATCATTCATCGCCTGAAGGATGAGGGCGAGCTACCGGACCTGATGGTCACGGTGGATAATGGTATTTCCGCCGTTGAGGGTGTCAGGGCGGCAAAAGAACTGGGCATCCGGGTGGTCATCACCGACCATCACCTGGCCGGCGAGACGTTGCCAGATGCCGACGCCATCGTGAATCCCAATCAGCCGGGTTGCCCGTTCCTCAGCAAGAATGCCGCCGGTGTGGGCGTGATGTTTTACGTACTGACGGCGTTGCGCAAACACTTGCGGGAGCAGGGCAGACTGCCGGAGCCGCAGCCCAATCTTGGCACCCTGCTGGATCTGGTGGCGCTGGGCACCGTGGCCGATGTTGTGCCACTGGACCACAATAACCGGATATTCGTAGAGCAGGGCCTGCGCCGGATACGTCAGGGCGAGGCCCGCCCGGGTATTCTGGCGCTGCTGGAAGTGGCAGGCCGTGATCACACCGCCATCAGTTCCACCGACCTTGGCTTCGTCGTCGGCCCCCGCCTCAACGCTGCCGGCCGGCTCGATGACATGAGCATCGGCATCGCCTGCCTGCTGGCCGACAGCCCCGACGAGGCCCAGAGGCTGGCCAGAGAGCTGGACACCTTCAACCGCGAACGCCGCACCATCGAAAAAGACATGAAAGCCCAGGCCCAGGACCTGCTGGCGTCCATGTCCCTGGATCTGGAGGGGTTGCCCTGGGGGCTGGCGCTGTATGACCCGGAGTGGCATCAGGGCGTCATCGGCATTCTCGCCGCGCGAATCCGCGAGCAAACCAACCGTCCGACAATAGCGTTTGCCGCGGACGACAACGGCGAAGACGTCAAAGGCTCCGCCCGCTCCATCCCCGGCCTGCACATCCGCGACGCCCTGGCGGTAGTGGACTCGCGCAATCCCGGCCTGATGAAAAAATACGGCGGCCACGCCATGGCTGCCGGCATGACCCTGGCCAGGGAAGATCTGGACACCTTCTGCGAGGCTTTCGATCAAGCCGTGCGGGATACGCTAACGCCGGAAGACCTGGAAGCCGCCATCGTCACCGACGGCCCGCTGAACAGCCAGGAGCTGTGCCTCGACACCGCTACCCTGCTCAAGAGAGCCGGTCCCTGGGGGCAGCACTTTCCCGAGCCGCTGTTCGATGGCGAATTCCGTGTGGTCAGCCAGCGCATCGTCGGCGAAAACCACCTGAAACTGGTGCTGCAGCCCGCTGATGGCAGCGGGATTGTTGATGGCATTGCGTTCAACACCGGGCCGGAAGTGCCCGACTACACTAAAACCGGGGCCAGAGTGGTTTACAAGCCGGATGCCAATACGTTCAGGGGAAGAACCAACCTGCAGTTGTTGGTGGATTACCTTGAACCACTGAATTCCTGATCTAGGGCTGGCAAACAGGCCTGCCGGTATCGGGGTGGGGGTCGCTTTT
>NZ_JBJJLB010000029.1:0-54403 GCF_045449795.1 Marinobacter alkalisoli | reverse complement strand
AAAAGCGACCCCCACCCCGGAACCAACTCCAAGGCAAACAAAACCCACAGGCTGATTTACAAACAGAATTCCGGTAGAATTCCGCCTCTGTTTTTACTCTCCATTTTTCAATAGCGAGTAAGGTTTCCATGGAAATTAATCCCATTGTGACGAAGATTAAAGAACTTCGTGAGCGCACCGAAGCGCTCAGGGGGTATCTTTGACTACGATCAGCGTAGCGAACGACTGGTCGAAGTAGAGCGGGAACTGGAAATGCCCACGGTGTGGGACGATCCCGAGCGCGCCCAGGCCCTGGGTAAGGAGCGCTCGGACCTTGAACTGATCGTGCGCACCATCGACAACCTCACCTCCGGCCTTGAAGACGCCGACGGCCTGCTGGAAATCGCGGCCGAGGAAGAGGACGAAGGTACCGTCGGCGAAATCGAGGCCGATCTGCAAAGCCTCGACAAGGAACTGGAAAAACTCGAGTTCCGTCGCATGTTTTCCGGCGAGATGGACGCCAACAACGCCTACCTGGACATCCAGGCCGGCTCCGGCGGTACCGAAGCCCAGGATTGGGGTAACATGCTGCTGCGCATGTACCTGCGCTGGGCAGAGCGTCGTGGCTTCAAAGCGGAAATCGTCGAATTGCAGGAAGGGGATGTGGCCGGTATCAAGAGCGCCACTATCCATATCCAGGGCGATTACGCCTACGGCTGGTTGCGCACCGAAACCGGTGTCCATCGCCTGGTGAGGAAGTCGCCGTTCGATTCCGGTAACCGTCGCCATACCTCCTTCTCTTCCGTGTTTGTATCACCGGAAGTGGATGACAGCTTTGAAATCGAAATCAACCCGTCTGACCTGCGCGTTGACGTATACCGTGCGTCCGGCGCTGGTGGTCAGCACGTAAACCGGACCGAGTCCGCGGTACGTCTGACTCACAACCCCACCGGGATTGTGGTGGCCTGTCAGGCCGGGCGCAGCCAGCATCAGAACAAAGACCAGGCCATGAAACAGCTCAAGGCCAAACTCTTTGAACGCGAGATGCAGGAACGTAACGCCGAGAAGCAGAAAGCCGAAGATGCCAAGGCCGATATCGGCTGGGGCAGCCAGATTCGCTCCTACGTACTGGATGACAGCCGTATCAAGGATCTGCGCACCAAGGTCGAAACCAGCAATACCCAGTCGGTGCTGGACGGTGACATCGACAAGTTCATCGAAGCCAGCCTGAAGATGGCGCTGTAACCCAGCGCCTTCGCCACGCTAACCCGGACAACCCCCGATTTTTAGTGAGCCAACATGACTGAACAAACCCAGAATGCACAGCACGAGGACAACAAGCTGATTGCCGAGCGCCGCGCCAAGCTGTCGGACATGCGCGAGCAGGGCAACGCCTTCCCCAATGACTTCCGCCGTGACGCGACGGCCGCCGAGCTGCAGGCCAAATACGGTGACAAGACCAAGGAAGAGCTGGCGGAGATGGGTATCCAGGTGGCCATTGCCGGCCGCATGATGCTTGACCGCAAGGCGTTCAAGGTGGTTCAGGACATGACCGGCCGCATCCAGATCTATGCGACCAAGGATGTCCAGAAAGACACCAAGCACTGGGATCTTGGGGATATCGTGGGTGTGCGAGGCATCCTGTGCAAGTCCGGCAAGGGCGACCTGTACGTGACCATGGACGAGTATACACTGCTCACCAAGTCCCTGCGCCCGCTGCCGGAGAAGCACAAAGGCCTGACCGATACCGAGGCCCGTTACCGTCACCGCTACGTCGACCTGATGGTGAACGAGGATAGTCGCCGGGTGTTCTACGCGCGCTCGAAAATCATCAGCTCCATGCGCCAGTACTTCACTGACCGGGATTTCATGGAAGTGGAAACCCCGATGCTGCAGGTGATTCCCGGTGGCGCCACGGCTCGGCCGTTCGTGACCCATCACAATGCCCTGGGCATCGACATGTACCTGCGCATTGCGCCGGAACTGTTCCTCAAGCGCCTGGTGGTCGGTGGCTTCGAGCGGGTGTTCGAGATTAACCGCAACTTCCGCAATGAAGGGCTTTCCACCCGTCATAATCCGGAATTCACCATGGTGGAGTTCTACCAGGCGTACGCGGATTACAACGATCTGATGGATCTTACTGAAGACATGTTGCGGACCATTACCGAGAAGGTACTGGGCACTACCACGGTGGAGAACACCCGCACGTTGAAGGACGGTGAGGAAGAAATCATCGAATACGATTTCGGTAAACCGTTCGATCGTCTGACCGTGGTCGACGCCATCCTGCGCTACAACCCGGACATCAAGGCTGAGCAGCTGGCGAACGAAGAAAGCGCCCGCCAGGTGGCGAAGGATCTGGGCATCCACCTCAAGGATGGCTGGGGCCTGGGCAAGGTGCAGATCGAGATCTTCGAAGCCACGGCTGAGCACCGCCTGATGCAGCCGACGTTCATCACCGAATACCCGAAAGAAGTGTCACCGCTGGCCCGCTGCAAGGACAGTGATCCGTTTGTCACCGAACGCTTCGAATTCTTCGTCGGTGGCCGCGAGATCGCTAACGGCTTCTCGGAGCTGAACGACGCCGAGGACCAGGCCGAACGTTTTCAGGCCCAGGTCGCCGAGAAAGACGCCGGTGATGACGAGGCCATGTTCTACGACGAAGACTACGTGATGGCCCTGGAATACGGCCTGCCGCCCACCGCCGGCGAGGGCATCGGGATCGACCGCCTGGCCATGCTGCTGACCAACTCGCAGTCGATCCGCGACGTCATCCTGTTCCCGGCCATGCGCCCGGAACACAAGGCTGAAGCCCGGAAAGACGAGGAGTAACCCATGCACCCGGCGGAGGTACTGGCCAGCCAGCTCAGGCCCGACCGGGGCTGGAGTCAGCATTTAGAAGCGGAGTTTCGCCAGCCCTACATGCAAAAGCTGGCGGAATTCCTGGCTGCCGAGGAACAGGCCGGTAAAACCCTGTTCCCGGCCAGCCATCATTGCTTCAATGCCCTCAACAGCACGCCGCTGGACAAAGTGCGCGTGGTGATCCTCGGCCAGGACCCCTACCACGGCCCCGGCCAGGCCCACGGCCTCTGCTTCTCCGTCCGCCCGGACGTACCCACACCCCCGTCACTGGTAAACATCTACAAGGAAATCCGCGAGGACCTGGGTATCGAGCCACCGGACCACGGCTGCCTGCAACCCTGGGCGGAACAGGGCGTATTGCTGCTCAACAGCGTACTCACCGTGGTCCAGGGCCAGGCCGGCGCCCACCAGGGCAAGGGCTGGGAAGTCTTCACCGACAAGGTTATCGAAACCATCAACCGTGAACGGCAAGGGGTGGTGTTCCTGCTCTGGGGCAGTTACGCGAAAAAGAAGGGGCAGCACATCGACCGCAGCCGCCATCATGTACTGGATGGTCCGCACCCGTCACCACTGAGCGCTTACCGTGGCTTCTTCGGCTGCAAGCATTTCTCACGTGCTAATGACTGGCTGAAGCAGGAAGGGATGCAGCCCGTAGACTGGTCGTTACCAACAAAGTCTGACCTGCTTAAACGCTACAGCCAGAAACAGTCTTAACCGAAATGCAGGGTTCTGCTGTTCGGGCGGCAAAGAAAAGCATCCGATCGGTCACGGGGCGGGGGTACTTTTTCTGACAGGACAAAGGTGTCTGAGCGAAGCGAGTTCTTTTCCCGAAGAAAAAGTACCCCCGCCCCGGGACCAGCCCCAGTTCTCTAAGACTACTTAAGCAAAGCCATAGCGGCTTCCATCTGAGCGTTGAGGTCTTCCTCCTCGCTCATGTCCACCTCGGGATCAAGGCCAAGTCGATCAAAGGCGGAAATGGATTTCCAGTCCATCTCAGTCCAGGGATGATCGGAACCAGCCACCAGCTGCAAATTGGCCACCATTACCAGGTCAGCGTAGTCCGGCGCCGGCACCTCGCGCTGGAAGTTGGCATAGTCCAGTGGCACGGACTGGAGTTCCTCCGGAAAATCCCACTTTTTCAGGATCAGGTTGCCGATACGCGGATGCAGTGCATCAATGACATTATCGAGCATAATGCTGCTGATCTGGATATCCCGATCCTCAACGTACCGCAGGATAGGCAGTACACCAATCAGATGAACCAGGCCGGCCAGCGTGGCCTGGTCCGGCTTCAGTCGGGTGTAATGCTGGGCCAGAACGTGGCAAACACCAGCGACTTCTGTGCTGGTCTGCCATGTTGCCCGCAGACGCTTGTCGATCATGTCAGACGTGGCCTGAAACATCTGCTCCATCGCAAGTCCCATCGCCAGATTGCTGGTATAGGCCATACCCAGGCGGCTGACGGCCATATTCAGGTTTTCTATGGCGCGGCTGCCCCGAAACAGGGGGCTGTTGCAGACACGGATAATACGGGCGGACAGGGCGGTATCGTTACTGATGACTTTGACCAGGTCCAGAATGGCGGAGTCCTCCGACTCGGCAATCTCCCGCACCTGCAAGGCGACTTCCGGCAGCGTTGGCAGCACCAGCTTGTCATTTTCGATCGCACTGATCAGATCATTTCTGATGGTTTCAACAATGTTCGACATGGTCAGTTGAGGTCCGTCGCCTGAAAATATTCAAAAATATGACGTACTTTATAGCAAAAAATCGTCGGAATGCCTGTCAACTTATGTATCTGGCGTATCGGATTGTTGCTGCTCAGGCACAGAATAAGGCAGTGCCAGTCGCTCCAGTGTGATGTCCGGATGGGGGTCCAGGTGGAGCGGAGTATCCACGGCATTGTGGCGGACAACGGCCAGACATTGCACGGAATGGTTTGCCAGACGAACGCTATTGACCACCTCGCCGACGGTTTTCTCACCGGCCTTGATCGATGTTCCGGAAGCGGGAGCAGCATCTACGCCGGTGGCGGAAAAGCGAAACAGGCTTTTCTTGAGCTGACCGAGGAAATGCATACGGGCAATGACTTCCTGACCCGTGTAGCAACCTTTCTTGAAATGAACGCCGAGCACGTGTTGCCAGTTCAGCATCTGTGGCACGTAGGCTTCCATGGATTCCGGTGTGAGTCTGGCAATACCCGCCGCGATTTCCGATGCCTGCCAGTCGACGAGTTCTGTGCGTTCGGCTTCCGGGAAGGCTTCGGATTGTTGCGGCGAAAACTCACCCAGTTGCCAGAGCTCATACCGGGGAAGGCCCTCGGCCGTATTCTCGGTCCTGATCAGGTGGTGCTGGCCGACAACAAGGCTGTCGCCGGGGTTGTGGAGGTTGAGTGCGGCATCCTCACCGAAGCGCCGGGCAATATCATCGCCAAGGATGCCAAGCACGCGGGCGCCGTCGACAACCTCCATCGTCGTGCCGCGAAACAGCATCAGGTATTTGCGCAGCTGGCTGGTGATGTGGTCGGCAAGGTCTTCCGGCAGCGCGAGCAGAACGTCATCCCCGTCACGCACCATGCGCGTCAGGCAATAGGCCCTGCCTTTGGGGGTGCTGGCCGCAGCTCGGGGCGAGAAGGCCTCGGTGACGTCCGTCAGGTTCTGACTGAACTGACCTTGGAGAAATTTGTCGGTTCCGGAACCTGCAATACGGACAATGCGTTGGTCTTCAAGGGCGGCCCAGGCTGAAGCAGGCAGTGGTTGGCCTGCAACGAGGGTCGATGGATCTGTCATTGGGCACTCCCGGTATCGGTGTTGCTGACGAGGGGGCGGTTGGACTGACCCAGTCTCAGCCACATCCGCAAACGGCGGAATTCCTCGGGATCGACATTGCGAAACCCTGGGCCGAAATTGGCCAGAACAACCAGGCGTGAATGGAATCTGGAGTCGGTTGGCCGAATTTTCAAGAGTGTCAGCCGGGGACTTAGCCGGCTCTCCCCCGCGACGGCGACCGGGCAGCTGTCGCCGGAGCCGAAGCGGGCCCGGAGTTGGTTGTGATCCAGGGTCAGCTCCGTCACGGTGTTAACCGCCCTTAGCAAGTTACGCAACCAGCCCTGGGGAGCCGACGGCCGAAGATGCAGGTTAATCCGGCTGGACACGGTTCAGGATCATATCCACGATACGCTGAAGGTCCGGATCTTCCGGTCGACTACGCTGCATGAACCACTCGAACATGTCGGTGTCCTCGCAGGTCAGCAGTTTCTCGTAGCGCGCCTGGTCGTCTGCGGGCAGGTCGGGGTACGCCTCTTCCACAAATGGGACCAGCAATACGTCCAGTTCCAGCATTCCCCGGCGGCTGTGCCACCACAGGCGTTTGTATTCGGTGTTGTCAGACATTCGGTTTCTCTTTCCGCTGGTCGGGTGTGTCAGGGTGATAGCGTTCTGTACGTTGTCGGGAACAGCACCGTGTCCCCCGGCTCGTTAAGTAGCCCCGGGTAATCCAGGGTGTAATGGAGGCCCCGGCTCTCCTTGCGCTGGAGCGCGGAGCAGATGATCAGATCAGACACCGTAACCAGGTTGCGCAGCTCAAGCAGGTCATTGGTGACCCGGTAGTTGCTGTAGAACTCACCTATTTCCCGCGACAGCAGATCGACGCGGTGCTTGGCTCTCTGCAGGCGCTTGGTGGTGCGTACAATGCCAACATAGTCCCACATGAAATGGCGCAGTTCGTCCCAGTTGTGGGAGATTACCACGTCCTCGTCGGAATCCCGCACCTGACTTTCGTCCCAGTCCGGCACTGGCGGCGGTGGCGGAATGTCGGCTTCCCGGCGGGTAATGTCGGCGGCGGCAGCGCGCCCATACACCAGGCACTCCAGCAGGGAGTTGCTGGCCATGCGATTGGCGCCGTGCAGGCCGGTGAAAGCGGCTTCCCCAACCACATACAACTGGTTGATGTCGGTGCGGGCGCGGTCATCACTGACAATGCCGCCACAGGTATAGTGTGCCGCCGGCACCACGGGGATGGGCTCTTTGGTGATGTCGATGCCAAACTCAAGGCACTTCTCGTAAATGGTCGGGAAGTGATGTCTGATAAAGTCGGCCGGCTTGTGGCTGATGTCCAGGTACAGGTGGTCGGCGCCCAGGCGTTTCATCTCATGGTCGATAGCACGTGCCACGATGTCGCGGGGCGCGAGTTCTCCACGCTTGTCGAACCGGTCCATGAAGCGACTGCCGTCCGGAAGCTTGAGCACGCCGCCTTCACCCCTCACGGCTTCCGTGATCAGGAAGGATTTGGCGTGAGGATGGTACAGGCAGGTCGGATGGAACTGGTTGAATTCCATATTGGCAACCCGGCACCCGGCACGCCAGGCCATCGCGATGCCGTCGCCGGACGCGCCGTCCGGGTTGGTGGTGTAGCGATAGGCCTTGCTGGCGCCGCCGGTGGCGATCACGGTAAAACGGGCCCGGATCAGCTCAACGTGATTGTCTTCCAGATTGAGAACGTAGGCGCCGACACAGCGATTGCCCGGCAATGACAGTTTGCGGTTGGTGATCAGGTCCACCGCTACCCGGCCCGATATCAGGGTGACATTGGAGCGTGCCTGTGCCTGAGATGTCAGGGTGGTGGAAACGGCATGTCCGGTGGCGTCCGCGGCATGAATGATGCGTCGGTGGCTGTGGCCGCCCTCGCGAGTCAGGTGGTACTGCGAGCGTTCGTCACGGGTGAAATCCACTCCCGAGTCGATAAGCCAGTTGATGCTCTCCTTGCCGTGTTCGACGGTGAATTGCACGGCGTCTTCATGGCACAGGCCCCCTCCGGCATTCAGCGTATCCTGGACATGGTTCTCCAGGGAGTCTTCGTCATCCAGTACCGCTGCAATGCCACCCTGGGCCCAGAGCGTGGCCCCGCTGCTGATGTCGGCCTTGCTTACGACACAGACATTCAGGTGCTCCGGCAGATTGAGAGCGACGGTTAGGCCGGCAGCACCGCTGCCGATAATCAGGACATCGTATTCGTGAGACTGTGGCATTGGGTCGTTATCGCGGGCCATAATGTGGACGTGTATTGAACTAAACTTTACGCTTGCTGTCTATTTGCCCTGACGAGGGCAGGCCTGACCTGGCCCTGGCCGATTCTCAAACGGACGCCGGACAGCATTATGATGCAAAGTAATTCAAGGCAGGCTATAAAACTTGAGCGCCCCGGCAATCCGTCCATGACTCCGGATACTGATCAGCACAAGGGGGATGCCCCCGACAGCCAGACCGATCTCCAGCTCGTACGCAAAGTGCGCCATGGTGACCGGGCAGCGTTTGACCTCCTGGTCGTCAAGTATCAGTCCCGGGTGGCCTCGATCATCAGCCGGTATATCTACGACAGCCAGGAAGTGCAGGACCTGACCCAGGAAACCTTTGTGAAGGCCTTCCGGGCAATGGACCGTTTTCGTGGTGACAGCGCATTCTATACCTGGCTCTACCGGATTGCCGTCAATACCGCCAAAAATTTCCTTGAGGCCCGTGGTCGAAGGCCGCAGGGGAGTGCGGATGTCACCGAAGCGGAAAACTTTGAAGACGGCGCCAGGCTGCGGGACAGCGCGTCCCCGGAGAAGCTGTTGCAGCGGGAGCAGTTGCAGCAGGAACTGGGCAGGGCAATATCGAACCTCCCGGAGGAACTCCGCTCCGCTTTTCTGCTCAGAGAATATGATGGTCTGAGCTATGAGGATATCGCGCGCATACTGGAGTGCCCGATTGGCACCGTCCGGTCCCGGATATTCAGGGCGCGGGATGCTGTTGATCGACAGCTCGGGCCGCTACTCAATAATTCCCCGACGTGAATGAGGTTGCATCCCATGGATGATCGTCTCAGAGAAACACTGTCTGCCATGATGGACGATGAAGCGGATGAGCTATCCGTCCGACGGCTGTTGTCCCATGATGAGCAGAACGATGTTCGCTCCCAGTGGCAGCGCTGGCAGCAAGTGCGGGATCTCATGCACCAGAGCCACGCTCCCTCGGATGCTATCGATGTCAGTGCCGGTGTCAGGCGCGCGCTCTCAGGTCAGAGCGCCACCGGAACCGGGGTCGAGGCCGTCAACGTGCATCGGAACAGAAGCTGGCACTGGCCGGCAGTTGCCATGGTGAGTCTCGCGTTGATTGTCGGGTTTGGTGTCGGCGCAGGGTGGGACTCATCCGCGCTCGAGGGACAAGTTGCCGGAGTGGCCAGTGCGGATGCCGCTGCCGCAGGTGAAGGCGCGGGTGACGAGGTACAGGAAGTCGCCCTGCAGGGGCTGGACGAGGAACAATGGGAACATCTGAGTCGGTATCTGCTTGAACATGCTCAGCACAACAGCGTGGGAGCTGGTCGGGGATCCGTTGGCTATGCCCGGCTGGTCAGTGCGTCAGCCCCGGCTTACTAGTATTCGGAAGTGGAGTGGTCGATGTTGAATTGGCGGGCAATTACCCGGTATTTTCGGGTTCACAGGCTCTGTATGGTGACTGTCGCGATGCTCCTCGCGGCTTCGCCTGCCGTTGCGGTCAGTGCAGAATCCGAAACCGGTACCGCGTCAAAGACTGCTGAACAATGGCTGGCCCGTTTGGGGCCGGCGCTCAATATGACCTCCTATCGCGGTGTGTTTGTATATGCCCGTG
This sequence comes from Marinobacter alkalisoli, assembly GCF_045449795.1. NCBI lineage: Bacteria > Pseudomonadati > Pseudomonadota > Gammaproteobacteria > Pseudomonadales > Marinobacteraceae > Marinobacter > Marinobacter alkalisoli. The sequence goes on along the minus strand of NZ_JBJJLB010000029.1, from coordinate 44,918 downwards.
GGGACCAGGTCAGTTCCCTGCAAATTGCCCATCGCTACCGTGACGGCGTGGTTGAGGAGCGTTTGGTGCTCCAGGATGGCGGCACTGGTGAAATCGTCCGCAAGGGCATGCGGGTTGTCTGTGTTCTGCCTGACCAGGGGCGCATCCAGCTGGATCAGGTGATTCCTTCCGGTCCGTTTGCAGAAGCGTTTTCGAGCCAGTTGATGCCGGTCATCCAGTGGTATACCCCGGAGTTGATGGGGGAAGACCGGGTGGCCGGCTACGATGTGGTGAAAATTGCGCTCAAGGCACGGGATGAACACCGCTACAGTCACCGCTTGTGGCTTGAGAAATCCACTGGTCTGCTGGTCAAGAGCCATGTCCGCTCGGATACCGACGAGGTGTTGGAGCATTTCCAGTTTACCAGTCTGGAAATCACGGATAATCTGCCGGACAGCGAATTTCAGGTGCAAACCCGGGGCCAGGAAATAGAGCGCTCCCTGAGCGACGGGAGCTCCTCTTCCCAGGCGCCGCGAATGGATGGCTGGATACTGCGTTGGCAGCCCGAGGGGTTTATGCCGGCCGCCGCGCCGCGCTCTGGCAATGGTCAGGCGGTAGCATTTTCAGACGGGCTGGCGGCCTTTTCTGTGTTTGTCGAGCCGACAGGGCGGATTACCATGCCCACCGGGGCGTCCAGGATTGGCGCCACTACCGTATACATCAATCAGCTGGAGACGGGAGACCGTTCTTTTATGGTAACAGTGGTCGGCGAAGTGCCCCCGGTAACGGCGAAGAAAGTGGCGGAATCCGTGGAGGTAGACGATGCCATGGCGTTTGAGACGGCCCGGCGATGATTACTGAAAATGGTAAGGTTGTGGCGATCGACGGCGCGCGCGTCTGGGTACAGACCATTCGTAGCAGCGCCTGCCAGAGCTGTGCGGCCCGTCATGGGTGTGGTCAGCGTGCGCTGGCCGGCGCGACCGGTGGCCGGGCCAACCAGGTGCTGGTGGCTAATGACCTGGAGGCGCAGGTGGGCGACGAGGTCACCCTGGCCATTGATGAGGCGGCCTTGCTGAGGGCGTCCCTGCTGGTGTATGCCGTGCCGTTGTTGTTGATGGTTATGGGGGCGGTACTGGGTTACCAGGGTTCAGGGGGGCAGGATCCTGCTTCTATCGCTGGCGCTGTAGCAGGGCTTGCCGGTGGCTTCGCGCTGGTTCGCTGGCTGCAGCGACACTCTGCCCATCGTTACGAACCCCGGCTGATCCGAGTTGCTGCCGCCATCGACAGACATGTGCCCGCAAACCCTACCGTTTTGTAAGTTGAAAATCGCGTATCTGACTACAGAATATTCGTAAAGTTCTGATAAACAGGGGGTTCTAAATGTTAACAATAAACCAGAAGCGCAGAACGCTGGCGACAACCTCCGGTGGTGTATCCACGGCTTTGGCATTCGTTCTGTGTCTGATGGTGTCTCTGGTCTGGGCCCAGGGGGTCAGTGCACGCAGTCTTCCGGATTTCACCGAACTGGTGGAGGAGAACTCCGGCGCCGTGGTTAACATCAGTACGACCAGCACTCCGTCGTCTTCCCGCAGCGGTGGCGGCTATCCCGGTATGCCGTTTGATGAACGCCAGCTGGAACAGCTGCCGGAATTCTTCCAGGACTTCTTTCGGGGGCCCCAGTCTCCGTTTGGTAACAGTCCCGGGCGCTCGGAACCCCGTCGTTCCATGGGGTCCGGCTTCATTGTTTCGAAAGACGGGTATGTGCTGACTAACAATCACGTGATCGAGGGTGCTGATGAGATTGTCGTGCGCCTGAGTGATCGGCGGGAATTGCCGGCAACCCTGGTGGGTACGGATCCCCGTTCCGATATGGCCGTGCTCAAGATTGAGGATGGTGATGACCTTCCGGTGGTCAAGATTGGCCAGTCCCGGGATCTGAAAGTGGGGGAGTGGGTGTTGGCTATTGGTTCTCCCTTCGGGTTTGATTACACAGTTACTGCTGGCATTGTCAGTGCGCTCGGTCGTTCACTGCCTACCGAGAACTACGTACCGTTCATCCAGACTGACGTTGCCATTAATCCGGGGAACTCCGGCGGTCCGCTGTTCAATCTTGACGGCGAAGTGGTTGGCATCAATTCCCAGATCTACACCCGTTCCGGGGGCTTCATGGGAGTTTCCTTTGCCATTCCCATCGATGACGCCATGAATGTCTTCAGGCAGATTCGTGACAAGGGGGTGGTAGCCCGCGGCTGGCTGGGCGTGCTGATTCAGGAAGTGAATCGGGACCTGGCTGAATCCTTTGGTCTCGAACGTCCCCGGGGCGCTCTGGTAGCGGAAGTCATGGCAGGGTCACCGGCTGAGGAGGCGGGTCTGGAAGCAGGCGATATCGTGCTTGAGTACGACGGTGACGATGTCGAGCTGTCGTCGGACCTGCCGCCCATGGTTGGGCGCACCCCCGTCGGCGAGACTGCATCTCTGACGGTGCTCAGGGAAGGCCGGGAGATGAGTCTGGATGTGGAAATTGGCAAGCTGCCCGAGCAGGGTGATGTTCAGGCAGGCGCTCCCGCAACGGATCAGAATGGCCCGGCGTCGGCACCGTTGGGGCTGTCGGTTGAGCCGATACCCGCGGAGCTCGCCGATGCCATGGAGTTGAGTTCGGGTGTTCTGGTTGCGCATGTTGGCCGGGGACCGGCTTTGAACGCGGGTATTCGTCCGCGGGATGTCATTACCGAGATCCACCGCAAGCCGGTTCGTTCGGTTGAGGAGTTTCATGAGGTCGTATCCTCTTTACCCGAGGATCGTGCCGTGTCGGTTCGCATAGTGCGCCAGGGGCGGGCCATCTATCTTGTGATGAAGCCCTGATCCGGCGTTGGTACCAAAGCCCCGGGTAATGTCTGGTCAGGGACATTGCCCGGGGCTTTTGTTATACTGCCGGAACTAAACAAGAACGTTGGCCACGGACCGGACCTGCCCGAATGATGAACAAAAAGGAACTTCCCCTCAGGACACTTCTGAAATTGCGCAACGCCTGGGTTGCGTGGCTTCTTTTCGCTGCCAGTATCGCGGTGACCCTTTTGCTTTGGCAGGTTTCCATTCGACTGGTTGAAGACCGCACTGAGGCCCGTTTCCGTACACAGTCGCTCCAGCTCAAGACCGCCATCGAAGAACGGTTGCTGAACTATGAGCAGGTGCTGGCCGGCAGCGCGGGTCTGTTTGCCGTAGCCGGAGAGATAAGTCGCGATGAGTGGCGGGAGTACGTGGACAAGGTCGATATAGACCGTTACTACCCCGGCATACAGGGGATTGGCTATGTTGAGCGCATTGGCGTGCGGCGTATGGCGGATCATATTTCCTCGGTCCGTGCCGAGGGCGTGCGCAATTACCTGGTCACGCCGCTGGGGGCCGGCCCGGATTATTACCCGATGGTATATTTGGAGCCCGGTACCGAACGCAATCGCAGGGCGCTGGGTTACGATGCTTTCAGTGATCCCATTCATCGCCGCGCAATGGAAGAAGCCCGGGATGATGCCAAACCAACAGTGACCGGGAAAGTGATCCTGATCCAGGAGGAAGTGGCGGAAGATCAGGCCAGCTTCCTGATGTATTACCCGGTGTACCAGGGCGGGAAGATTCCGGACCTCCGTGGGGAGCGCCGGATGATGCTGGCCGGTTACGTGTTCAGTGCATTCCGTATGAATAACCTGATTGACGGCATTGTCGGCCTGATTTCGCCTTTTCTGGATGTGCGTATCTACGACGGTAACCAGGTCTCCCGGGACGCGGTGATGTATGGCTCTAACCTCGGTTCCCTGGATAACGATTTCAGTTTTGAAATGAGCCAGACCATCCGCCATGGCGGCCGGGACTGGCTGTTACAGACCCGCTCGACACCCGCCTTTGATTTCCTGGCGTCCGATCCCAGGCCCCCGATTGTCCTGGGTGCCGGTATTGTTATCAGTCTGTTGTTATTCCTGTTCGCCCTGACGCTGATCCGCTCCCGCATACTCGCGCAGGTGGGTGCTGGCCGTTACCGTGCCATTACCGAAGGCGCAGCCAATGTCACCCTGGTGCTTGGTCGCGATGGCAAGCCACAGTATGCAAGCCCCTCCAGCATGGACATTCTTGGTTTTGATCCCGACAAGCTGCAGGAACTGGACTTCGAGTCGATTGTGCATGGCGATGACTGGCCACAGCTGGTGACCGGATTTGATGACGCGATCGGGGCCCCCGGTAAACAAATGCCGGTTATTCGCGCCCGTGTACGTGATGCCGAAGGCCAGTGGCGGGACATGGAAGGCACCTATACTGCAATGCTGAATGTGCCGGGGGTGAACGGTGTGGTGCTGAGCCTGCGGGACCTGACGCAATTGAAAGCGGCTCAGTCGGAACTGCATCGCCTCGCGTTCTATGATCCTCTGACCGGTCTGGCGAACCGACAGCTTTTCCGTGACCGGCTGAACCACGTGGTTCGCCGGAGCCGCCGTAGCGGGGAGCCTGCCGCGCTGATGTTTCTGGACCTTGATGGTTTCAAGCGGATCAATGACACCCTCGGTCACGATTCCGGCGATGAGCTGTTGAAACAGGTTGCCCAGTGGCTCACTGGTTGCGTGCGGGAGGAGGATTCCGTTGCCCGTCTGGGTGGGGATGAATTTGTTGTCCTGCTGTCGAGAATCAGCGGCCCGGATGCCGCCGGCAAAGTGGCGGAAACCATCCTGAGGCGGCTGTGCCAGCGCATCCGTCTGAACGAGCACGAAGTAGGTATTACCGTCAGTATCGGTATCACCATGATTCCTCATGACAGCGAGGAATCCGGTACCCTGATGAAGTATGCCGACCTTGCCATGTATCGTGCCAAGGAGATGGGCCGGAATACCTATCAGTTCTTTACTCCTGCGATGAATATTCAGGCGGCGCGTCGTCTGCTGCAGCAGGAGGAGTTGGCGACCGCCCTGGATGGCGACCGGTTTGTTCTTCACTATCAGCCGAAGGTGGATCTCGAAACCGAGCGAGTGATTGGTGTTGAAGCGTTCCTGCGCTGGCACCATCCGGAGAGGGGGCTGGTGTCGGCCCAACAGTTCATCGGGCTGGCGGAGGAAACGGGTCTTATTGTACGGCTCGGGGAGATCGCCCTGCGCCAGGCCTGCATTCAGGTTCAGGCGCTTGAGCGCGCCGGCTTTGAATCGCTCAAAATGGCGGTGAACCTGTCCGTGCACCAGCTGATTGATCCGGGATTCCTGGACATGGTGCGCCAGGTGATTACTGAAACCGGAGTATCGCCAGAACGGCTGGAACTGGAAATGCCGGCGGAACTGCTGAATGAAGATCCCCGTCGGTTGCGGGAGTTGCTGGTGTCCCTGCACGATCTCGGTGTGTGCCTGATCCTTGATGACTTCGGCACCGGTTCCTGTTCCCTGGTGGCGTTGCAGCAACTGCCGCTGAATGTGATCAAGATTGATCATCGGTTTATCCGCGACATCCCCTATAATGTCAGCGCCACTGACGTGGCGTCCGCCGTCATTGCCCTGGCCAGGAAACTGCACCTGACGGTCGTGGCGGAGGGTGTGGAAACGCCCCAGCAACTCAGCTTCCTTAAAACGGCCGGGTGCGCCCAGTGTCAGGGCAATCTGTTCAGCTATCCGCTGGACGAGGATGCGCTGATTGGCTTCCTGATTCGGCAGTATGAGCGACCGCTTATTTCCTGAACATGGCAATGGCGGCTAGTAACCGGTAAAATCACGCCGTTCCCGGACTGCGGTAGCGGCCCCTCCGGGCTCAATCCTTCGTCTTATATGAGTATTCATTGTCTGTGACTGAACTGAGCCGAATCCGTAACTTTTCCATCATCGCCCACATCGACCATGGTAAATCCACACTCGCGGACCGTTTTATCCAGGTTTGCGGCGGCCTGACCGACCGAGAAATGGCGGAGCAGGTCCTGGACTCCATGGACCTTGAGCGTGAGCGCGGGATTACCATCAAGGCCCAGAGCGTCACGCTCAACTATAAAGCCCGGGATGGTCAGGAATACAAGCTGAACTTTATCGACACCCCAGGGCACGTGGATTTTTCCTACGAGGTATCTCGCTCTCTGTACGCCTGTGAAGGGGCGCTGCTGGTAGTGGATGCCGGCCAGGGCGTGGAAGCCCAGTCCGTAGCCAATTGTTACACCGCCATCGAACAGGGACTGGAAGTGGTGCCGGTGCTCAACAAGATGGATCTGCCCCAGGCCGAGCCGGAGCGGGTGGCAGCTGAAATTGAGGATATCATTGGTATTGAGGCTTCCGATGCCGTGCGCTGCAGTGCCAAGAGCGGGCTGGGAGTAGAAGATGTACTGGAAGACCTGATCCGCAAGATACCGCCTCCCAAAGGTGATCGGGGCGCGCCTTTGCAGGCACTGATCATCGACTCATGGTTCGATAATTACCTCGGGGTGGTCTCCCTGGTGCGGGTCACCGAGGGTACCCTGAAAAAGGGCGACAAGATTGTCATCAAGTCCACTGGCAAGGCCTGGAACGCGGACAAGGTGGGTATCTTCAACCCCAAGCCCAAAGACACCGACATTCTCCAGGCCGGTGATGTGGGCTTCGTGGTTGCGGGCATCAAGGACATTCATGGTGCGCCGGTGGGCGATACCATCGTGCATCAGAAATTCTCGGAAGACACACCGATGCTACCGGGGTTCAAAAAAGTGAAACCCCAGGTGTACGCCGGGTTGTTCCCGGTCAGTGCGGACGATTATGACGATTTCCGGGATGCCCTGGAAAAGCTCACCCTGAACGATGCCTCTCTGTTTTTCGAGCCGGAAAACTCCGATGCCCTGGGCTTCGGGTTCCGTTGCGGTTTCCTCGGCATGCTCCACATGGAAATTATCCAGGAGCGGCTTGAGCGGGAATACGACATTGACCTTATTACCACCGCCCCGACGGTCATCTATGAGGTGCTGAATAAGCAGAATGAGACGTTGTCGGTGGACAACCCCTCACGGCTTCCGGATGTTGGGTCCATTGAGGAAATGCGTGAGCCTATCGTCGAGGCCAACATTCTGGTGCCCCAGGAGCATCTTGGTAGTGTTATCGCCCTGTGTGAAGAGAAACGGGGTGTTCAGAAGAACATGCACTTCATGTCGACCCAGGTGCAACTCACCTATGAGTTGCCCATGGCGGAAGTGGTGATGGATTTCTTTGACCGCATCAAGTCCGCCAGCCGCGGCTTTGCCTCCCTGGATTACCATTTCACCCGTTTCCAGACGGCCAATCTGGTACGTCTTGATGTATTGATTAATGGTGAGCGGGTCGACGCCCTGGCGTTGATCGTGCATAAGGACCAGGCCCACTACAAAGGCCGGCAGCTGATTGAAAAAATGAAGGAACTGATCCCGCGTCAGATGTTTGATATTGCCATTCAGGCTGCCATTGGCACTCACGTGGTGTCGCGGGTGACGGTGAAAGCGCTTCGCAAGAACGTCACCGCCAAGTGTTACGGTGGTGACGTGAGTCGTAAGAAGAAACTGCTGCAGAAGCAGAAAGAAGGTAAAAAACGCATGAAGCAACTGGGCAACGTTGAAGTGCCTCAGGAAGCGTTCCTTGCCGTACTGAAAGTGGATAAATAGAAGGCGCCTGAATGGATATTGATTTTCCCCTAGTCCTGGTTGTATTGACGTTCGCAACGGGCCTTATCTGGCTGGCAGACAGGCTGTTTCTCCGCAAGCGCAGAATGGCCGGTGTGCCCTCCGATGATGGCTCACAGGGGACCGAGGCGGAGGAACCCAAAGAGCCTTACCTGGTGGATCTGAGCCGTTCCTTTTTCCCGGTACTGGCGATCGTCCTGGTGCTGCGCTCGTTTCTGGTGGAACCTTTCCAGATACCGTCGGGGTCGATGTTGCCGACGCTTGAAGTGGGCGACTTTATTCTGGTGAACAAGTACGCGTATGGTCTGCGGCTGCCGGTGGCTGGTACCAAGATTCTTGAAGTGGATGATCCTGATCGTGGTGAGGTGGTGGTCTTCCGCTATCCCGAGGACGGACGCACCAACTACATCAAGCGTGTGGTCGGTTTGCCCGGGGATCATGTCCGTTACCGCAACAAGGACCTGTTTATCAATGGCGACAAGGTGGACTCCCGGTTTGTGGCTCGACTGCCACCGATGGAGCTCCGCCGTGAAACCCTGGGTGATATCGAACACAACCTTTACCTGACCCTGGGGCGTCCGGGTGGCTCCGGTGAAGGAGAATGGACGATACCAGAGGGGCATTATTTCGTGATGGGTGATAACCGCGACAACAGTAACGACAGTCGTTACTGGGGGACGGTGCCGGATGAACTGATCGTGGGAAAGGCATTTGCTATCTGGATGCACTGGAAATCACTGACCAGTCTGCCATCCTTTGATCGTGTCGGCGCCATTGAATAATTTTCAAGGAGTGTAGTCTGAATGAAGAAGAATAAAGTCTCTTCAATGGGGCGTCAGGGCGGTGCCTCGGCCCTTACCATGCTGGTGATGGTGCTGTTTTTTGGCAGCCTGCTGACACTGGTGATCAAGCTGGGGCCGGCCTATCTGGATGACATTACCATTCAGGAAGCCCTTGAGGGTCTGGAAGGCACGGAAGGTCTTTCGACCATGGGGCCTCCCCAGGTAAGGAGCCTGATCAACAAAAGGTTGAGCGTGAACAACGTCCGCGGTTTTGATGCCAAACAGATCAGTGTTGAGAAAAACGGTGAATTTGTAGTGATCAAAGTGGACTATGAGGTGCGTAATAACCTGTTCCGTAACGTGGATACCGTCATCCACTTCCAACACGAATACGAGATGAAGGGCCAGTGAGTTCACAACCGGATCTGGAACAACTACAGCGTCGTATCGGCTATCAGTTCAAGACGCCGGAGCGCTTGCTGCTGGCACTGACGCACCGCAGTTATGGCAACCAGAATAACGAACGGCTGGAGTTCCTGGGGGATTCCATCGTGAATATGGTTATTGCCGAACACCTCTACCTGCAGTTCGAGAAAGCGCGGGAGGGCCAGTTAAGTCGCTTGCGCGCCCGTATGGTCAAAGGCGTGACCCTTGCCGAGATCGGGCGTGAGTTTGAATTGGGAAAATACCTCAGGCTGGGGTCCGGTGAACTGAAAAGCGGTGGATTCCGCCGCGAATCGATCCTTGCGGATGCCGTGGAGTCCATCATCGGCGCCATCTACCTCGACAGTGATTTCGATACCTGTCGGCAGCAGGTTCTGCGCTGGTTTGAGCAGCGCCTGAAGAATCTGGACCTCCAGGACACCCAGAAAGATCCGAAAACCCGTCTTCAGGAATATCTGCAATCGCGCCAGTTTCCCCTGCCGCGGTACGATGTAATCTCGGTGGACGGGGAAGCCCATGCACAGACTTTCCATGTTTCCTGCGCTTTGCCGTCACTGGGTCGTAATACGTCCGGTGTTGGCAGCAGTCGTCGTATTGCCGAGCAGCAGGCCGCCCGTAATGCCCTGAAGGAACTGGGCGTGGAGAACGACTAATGAACGATATTACCCGTCCGGACGACCCGGAAAGCCGATGTGGCTTTGTTGCCATCGTTGGCAGGCCAAACGTGGGCAAGTCCACGCTGCTGAATCATATACTCGGCCAGAAGCTGAGCATAACCTCCCGCAAGCCTCAGACCACCCGCCATCAGGTGCTGGGTATCAAGACCATGGGGCCGGTGCAGGCGATCTATGTTGATACCCCGGGTATGCACGAGGATGAGCCCAGGGCCCTGAACCGCTACATGAACAAGGCCGCGACTTCGGCGCTGATTGATGTGGATGTCGTTGTGTTTGTGGTTGACCAGATGGCGTGGACCACGGCCGATGAACTGGTTCTGGAAAAGCTATCCAGCCTCAAGTGCCCGGTGATTCTCGCGGTGAACAAGGTCGACAGGATAGAGAAGCGGGAAGCCCTGTTACCGCATCTGGATATGCTGTCAAAAAAGCGGGAGTTTACCGAGATCATTCCGCTGTCAGCCCTAAAGGAGATGAACCTGGAGCCGCTGGAAGAGGCGGTTGGCCGCTATCTTCCTCAGAGCGTGCACTTCTACCCGGATGACCAGGTCACCGATCGCAGTGAGCGATTCATGGCAGCCGAAATGGTGCGGGAGAAAATCACCCGGCAACTGGGTGCGGAACTGCCTTATTCCGTCGCTGTTGAGATAGAGGAATTTCGTCGTGATGGCAAAACCCTGCATATTTCCGCGCTTATTCTGGTGGAAAGGGAGGGCCAGAAGAAGATCATCATAGGCGATAAGGGTGAGCGAATGCGCCGCATCGGCCAGGAAGCCCGCGCTGATATGGAACGTTTGTTCGACAGCAAGGTGATGCTTCGCCTGTGGGTCAAGGTCAAGCGGGGTTGGGCTGATAGCGACCGGGCCCTGAAGAGCCTGGGCATGAACGATTTCTGAGAACCGTATGGCCGGGTCAGTTCAGCAGGAGCCGGCGTATGTCCTCCATCGCCGTCCCTGGCGGGAAACCAGTCTTCAGGTTGACGTATTCACGCTGAATGCGGGCCGCGTGTCCTTGATCGCCCGTGGCGCCAATAGCGCCAAAAGTCCCCTGAAGGCGCAGTTGCAACCGTTCCAGCCGCTGATGCTGGACTGGACCGGCCGCAGTAATCTGAAAACCCTGACCCAGGCAGAGGTGCGCAGTGGTCCCTCGCTTAACCGTACGACTGCGTTGTACAGCGGGTTGTATATTAATGAGTTGCTGCAGAGGATCCTGCCAGTGGCGGATCCCCACCCCTCCCTGTTTGCCGCCTACATTGATGTTATCGCCGAACTGGCGCTCACGGACGACGTTGAACCGGTGCTGCGCCGGTTTGAGCGCTCATTTGCCGAGGCGCTGGGTTACAGCTTCGCCTGGGACATGGCGACAGATACCGGAATCGGGGTCGAGGCGGGGCAGAGCTATTGCTATGATCCGGAGCAGGGCATTTTGCAGCGCCCGGACCAGAATGTACGGTTAAGGCGTCTGTCGGGAGATACCTTGCTTGCCCTGGCGGAGGGAGACCTGCAGTCACCGGAATGCCGTCGTACCGCCAAACGGGTCATGCGCGTGTTGGTGGACTACCTGTTACAGGGCAGGCCACTGCACAGCAGGAGCCTTTTCAGTCATGCACGGAGAGAACCGAATGAATCCTAGAGTGTTACTTGGTGTGAATATTGATCACGTGGCCACCCTCCGTCAGGCGCGGGGTACCCGCTATCCCGATCCGGTCCAGGCGGCACTGCTGGCGGAAGAGGCCGGTGCTGACGGGATCACCATTCATCCGCGGGAAGATCGCCGTCACATTCAGGATCGTGACGTGCTGATGCTCAAAGAGACCCTGCAGACCAAGATGAACCTTGAGATGGCGGTGACCGATGCCATGCTGGCATTTGCGGAACAGGTGAGGCCGGAATGCGTCTGCCTGGTGCCAGAGAAACGGGAGGAGCTCACCACCGAGGGTGGGCTGGACGTTGACGGTCAGGAGGCCCGGGTGGCCAAAGCCTGCGAGCGTCTGGCTAAGATCGGAGCCGAAGTGTCCCTGTTTATTGATCCTGATCCGGCGCAGATTGATGCTGCGGTTCGTTGCGGCGCCCCTGTAGTGGAGCTACACACGGGTGAATACGCCGAGGCTAAGGAGCCTCAGGCCGTGGAGTCAGCCTTCAGGATACTGGCGGACGCTGTGGCTTACGCCCGTAAAAAGGGATTGATCGTGAACGCAGGCCATGGATTGCACTATCAAAATACCGAGCGGGTGGCGGCCATTCCCGGCATCAACGAGCTTAATATCGGTCACGCCATTATTGCCCGGGCGGTCTTCACTGGCCTGAAGGACGCGGTGCGTGACATGAAGACCATTCTTGAGAGTGCTCGGAGCCGCTAGGTCAGGACAGGGTGTTGGTGTTCTCGGCGTCCGTTGTCCCGCTCTCGGATTGCTGGCGGAACAGGGATTGCCAGTCCGTCTGGTCGCTCCATATCTCAAGCCTCTCAATGGCCGCCAGTAACTGATCTTTCTGGTAGGCCATGTCCGAGGAAGAACACTTGAGTGCTGTCTCGAACTGATTGGCGGCAGCACGCAGTTCCGGAACGCCGCAGTAGCGAGTAGCGCCATGCAGTTTATGGACACACTCAAGAAGCGGTTCAAGATCGCCCTCTCTCCAGAAATTGCGGACCTTGTCCGCATCCGCTGACAGCTGCTCCAGAAGCATGCTGAACAACTCCTCCGCAAGATCCGCCTTGCCGGCGGCCAACTGAATGCTCTCCTCAACGCTGACGGATTCCTGTTGCAGGTTGCGAGTCGATGGCCTCAGGGTCTTGCGGGTGTCCCTGACTTCCGGAATCCGGGTCTGTTCGGGCTGCGGTGAGGCATAAGAGGAATAACCGGTATATTCGCGAATGGTTTCGACCAGCTGGTGGCTGCTGATGGGTTTGGCGAGATAGCCATCGAATCCCTGGCGTGCCAGGCGGTCCTGCTCATCGGCCAGGGCATGGGCGGTGAGGGCGATCACCGGGGTGCGATGGGTCTTGCTGTCCATGGCGCGCAACCGGGCCGTGGTCTCGACGCCGTCCATGCCGGGCATTTGCAGGTCCATAAAGACCAGGTCAAACGGGTTTTTGCGGGCCTTGCTGATGGCTTCAAAGCCACTGGAAGCGCCTTCCGCGTTGACCTGGCAGTCTTTCAGCAAGGTCATGACCAGCTTCAGGTTGGCGTCGTTATCGTCCACCGCGAGGATCCTTGGCATGGCTCCGGACGGTTGCCACAGCGGTGGCGCGGAGTGCTCCAGCAGGGTTTTCTGTCCGGTGCTGATGCCGTGAACCAGTAACAGTAGCTCGTCATACAGGGCGTCACGACACACAGGTTTTGTCAGGTGCCCGCTGGCGAGACCGGAGAGGGGCGTGTCGTGGGTGTCCAGAGTCGGTGTCAGCAGGAGTGTCCGGCAGTCACGCTCCAGTTCCAGGGTCCGTACCAGGCCGCAGTACTGGCTGGAATTCAGCAAATGCCGGGTAATCCCAACGATGGCGAGAGCATAGCCGGACTGGTTGCGTTGGGCCTCTTCCACCTGTTCCTGCATGGCGCCGGGGGAGGCGACCACATCGACCAACATGCCCCATTCTCTGAGCATGTGCTCCACCGCGAGGCCAGTGGTCCTCTGTTGCTCCAGGTAAATGGCACGTTCCCCCCGCAGGGCGTCCCGGGGAGCGATGGCCTCGCCGGAGCAAGACAGCTCCGAGGTGAGGGTGAACCAGAATGTCGATCCCTTGCCCAGGTCGCTTTGCAGGCCAATTTTGCCGCCCATTTCCTCAACCAGCCGTTTGGAGATCGCCAGCCCGAGGCCGGTACCGCCATACTGGCGCGCGGTTGAGGCATCCGCCTGATTGAAGGCATTGAACAGGGATTGCTGCTGGGCCCGGGAAAGGCCCACACCGGAGTCTGTGATGCTGATGCGCAGGGTCACCCTGTTACTTTCCTGGTCCTCCTCTTCGAGGCTGGCCCGGAGCACGACCTCGCCGGTCTGGGTGAACTTGATGGCGTTGTTGACCAGGTTGGTAATCACCTGTTTGACCCGCAATGGATCGCCCATGATGTTGTCTGGCACATCGTTGTAGACCAGCGGCACCAAGTCGAGGTTCTTGCCGTGGGCGGCCGGGGCCAGCATGACCATGACATCCTCGACGATGTCCCTCAGCTGGAACGGAACCCTGTCCAGGATCAGTTTGCCGGCTTCGATTTTCGAGAAATCCAGGATGTCATTGATGATGGTCAGCAGGATCTCCGAGGATTTTCGGATGGTGCTGAGATGGTCCCGTTGCTGGCGGGGCAGAGGACTCTTCATCAATAGCTCGGTGAAGCCAATGATGCCGTTCAGGGGCGTGCGTATCTCGTGGGACATGTTGGCGAGAAACTCGGATTTGATCCGACTGGCCTCCAGGGCTTCCTTACGGGCGAAATCCAGCTCGATGTTCTGGATCTCGATGGTCTCCAGGGTTTCCCGAAGATCCTCGGTGGCCTGGTCAATGTTCTGCTGCATTTCCGCCTGGGCCTTGCTGAGCTCCTCCGCCATGGCATTGAGGCCGGATTCCAGTTGCTCGAACTCAGGGCCAGCAGCGGTGTGCACGCGGGTATCCAGCTTGCCTTCCTTGAGTTTGGCAACGGCCTCGTTCAGTTCGAAAACCGGATCGGTAAAGGCGCGACTGAGGCGCATGGCGATGATGAGACTGAGAATGACGCCCCCCAGTACCAGCATCAGCGAGATCAGCAGCGCCTTGTAGGTTTCCTTTTCTGTGCGGATGTGGGACATCTCCACGGCCGCCCAGCCCAGGGGCTCCCGCACCCCATTCACTGGCTGCCCGGCATCCGGGTCCAGCATGCTTTCGATCATCAGGTCCTGAAGGAAAACCGGGGTGACGAACAGGGTGCTGTTCTCGCGGAAGATGCGCCAGGGGCGATCCGCCGTGAGGTCCTCGGCGGAGATGGCGTCGGTGCTTCCCGGGCCGGTATGCAGCAGGCGCTGACGTTCGGCGTTGAAAAACGTGATGGAACGTACGTCCTGCTCTTCCAGAAGGGCGTTGGAAAGGCTGTTCAGCAGACTTCTGTTGGCGGTGAAAAGGCCATACTCGGAGCCTGCCGCCAGTTGCCGCGACAACGACTGGCCACGATCCTGGAGCAGGTTTTCAATGTTATTGACCCAGCTATAGGTGAAGAATAGCCCCAGGACCAGGGTGGTCAGAAGAGTGGGGACCAGCGTCACCACCAGTACTTTTTTGCGAATGCCCCAACGCCGCATATCGTGTTCCCGATGTTGTCGTTACCAGCCGGTTATCTGGCCTTACTTCCCTGTCAGAATAGATGATCCGGAACATCGGTGCTGTGCTGACAGCCCGGTAGTGTTCCGGATATAGCCGCCGGTCATGGATATAGCGAGAAGCTGTATTGGGAGACGGCGACCATAACGCGTATCATGCGAACCCGGAAGTGTACCACAGGCTATTGTCAGCTTGGTTATCTGGCATGCCGGGAGGAGGCAGATTTGAGGAAAGGTTCCGTTATGAATTTCCCCACCATAGAAAATTATGTCGGGCACACACCGCTGGTCCGTTTGCAGCGCCTGCCGGGTGATACCAGTAATGTCGTTCTCGCCAAGCTGGAAGGCAACAACCCGGCCGGCTCGGTGAAAGACCGCCCGGCGGTGAGCATGATTCAGGAAGCCGAGCGCAGGGGCGAAATCAGCCCTGGCGACACGCTGATTGAGGCCACCAGTGGTAACACTGGTATTGCTCTGGCCATGGCCGCCGCCATCAAGGGTTACCGCATGGTATTGATCATGCCGGAGAACATGAGCGAGGAGCGTTGGGCGTCCATGAGGGCCTATGGCGCGGAAATCGTCACCGTTTCGAAAGAAGAGGGGATGGAGACCGCCCGTGACCTGGCCCTGCAAATGGAGTCCGATGGCAAGGGTAAGGTCCTCGATCAGTTCAGCAACCCCGATAACCCCCTGGCTCACTATCGCACCACCGGCCCCGAGATCTGGGAGCAGACCGGAGGTCGGGTGACACACTTTGTCAGCTCCATGGGCACCACCGGCACCATTATGGGGGTGTCCCGATACCTGAAAGAACGCAACCCGGACATCCGCATCATCGGTTTGCAGCCCAGGGAAGGCGCATCCATTCCCGGTATCCGGCGCTGGCCGGAAGCCTATCTGCCCAAAATCTACGAGGCCAGTCGGGTTGATCAGGTGCTGGATATTGGCCAGCAGGAAGCGGAAGACACCATGAGAGCCCTCGCCCGCGAGGAAGGGATTTTCTGCGGCGTGTCTTCCGGGGGCTCTATTGCCGCGGCCCTGCAGTTGTCCCGACAGGTTGAAAACGCCGTGATCGTGGCCATTATCTGTGACCGTGGCGACCGTTACCTGTCTACTGGCGTCTTTCCCGGCGCCTGAACCGCAGCAAGAGAATTCAGTATGAGCAGAAGACGCAGGAAGGTACTTCCGAAAGAACCTGTCCGTTGTGTAGTTGAAAACCTGAGTCACGATGGCCGGGGCATTGCCCGTCAGGACGGGAAAACCCAGTTCGTCGATGGCGCCTTGCCCGGCGAGACGGTGATGGCGAAGGTGGTGGGTTCCCGCAGCAAGTTTGACGAATTGAGAACCCTGGAAGTGCTGGAAGATTCTCCCGCGCGGGTGACGCCTCCCTGTGACTATGCAGATTTGTGCGGTGGCTGCAGCCTTCAGCACATGGGGGCCGATGCCCAGATTCAGTTCAAGGAAGATACTCTCAGGGAGCACTTCGCCCATTTCGGGGGCATTGAGCCCGAAGAATGGGTACCGCCGATGCGGTCGCCGGACTCCCTTGGCTACCGCCGCAAGGCCCGTCTCGGTGTTCGCCATGTCCAGGCCAGGGATTCGGTGCTGGTGGGGTTCCGGGAAAAGCGCAACAGTTTTCTGACGGATATTGACCGCTGCGCGGTTCTGGATCCGCGAATTGGCGAGCGTATTACTCCGCTGCGGGAGATGCTCTACAAGCTGGACGCCTTCAGCCGCATTCCCCAGGTCGAAGTGGCCTGTGGCGATGATGTCGCGGTCATGGTGTTCCGTAACATGGACGCCCTCAGTGACCCGGACCGGGCCGCCCTGATTGCCTTTGGTCAGGCCCACGATTTGCATATTTACCTGCAGCCGAAAGGGCCTGATACCGTGCATCGCATCTGGCCCGAAGAGGGCGAAGAGCGCCTGAGTTATCGTCTCGACGAATTTGACCTGACGATGAAGTTCCATCCGATGGATTTCACCCAGGTCAACGCGGGCATCAATGGCACCATGGTTCACCGGGCTGTGGAGTGGCTGGATGTTCAGCCGGAAGAGCGGGTTCTGGATCTGTTCTGTGGCCTTGGCAACTTTACGTTACCGTTGGCGCGCAAGGCCGGGCAGGTTGTCGGCGTCGAGGGTGATGACGCCATGGTGGTCCGTGGGCGGGAAAATGCGGAACTCAACGGCCTGACCAATGTCACTTTCCACGGTGCCGATTTGCAGGCAGATTTCACATCCCAGCCGTGGGCAGTTGAAGGGTTCGACAAGATCCTGATTGATCCGCCCCGGTCGGGCGCCCAGGAAGTGTGTGAATACCTGACAGCGTTTGGCGCCAGGCGTATTGTGTATGTTTCCTGTAATCCGGCTACGCTGGCCAGGGATGCGGGCGTTATGGTGCGTAATGGTTATCGCCTGGTCAGGGCGGGTGTGATGGATATGTTTCCACACACCACTCATGTGGAATCCATTGCGATGTTTGAGCGTGACGATCAATGACAGATTAACCAGCCGGTCAGGGATGGCCGGGTGAATAAACGGGAAGAACAAAACCGATATGGTAAAAGTACGCGAAGATTACGCAGTCACCGGTGATGGTCAGGTAGATATCGGGCGCTGGGTGCGCCGGATCGAATCCCAGACCCGCCTGGAGAATGTGGACCAGTTTCGCCGTGCCTGCGAAAAAGCGGCAGAGATCGATCTGCAGGCTTTCCGCGAAGATCGCCTGTGGGCCGAAGGCGCCAGCAGTTTCCGTACCGGCATAGAAATGGCGCAGGTGCTGGTGGAGCTGCATCTCGATCAGGCCAGTTTGGTGGCTGCGATACTTTACCGTGCGGTGCGTGAGGAGCGGGTGCCCCTGGAGGAGATCCGCAAGGAGTTTGGCGATGAAGTCGCCGGGCTGATTAATGGCGTTCAGCATATGGCTGCCATCTCCTCGATCCATCACCCGTTGAAGGGCAATGTGCTTGGCCAGAGTGAAGGCCAGCTCGACAATGTCCGCAAGATGCTGGTAACCATGATTGACGACGTTCGTGTCGCGTTGATCAAGCTGGCAGAACGAACCTGTGCGATCCGCGCGGTCAAGAACGCGTCCGAAGAAAAGCGTATGCGGGTGGCCCGGGAGGTGTTCGACATCTATGCGCCCCTGGCCCATCGCCTGGGCATCGGGCACATCAAGTGGGAGCTGGAGGACTTGTCCTTTCGGTATCTCCATGCCACGGCCTACAAGAAAATTGCCAAGCTCCTGGATGAGAAGCGTCTCGACCGGGAGAGTTATATCCGCCGGGTGATCGATACCCTGAAAACCGAACTCAAGAATTTTGGTATCGAAGGGGAGTTGTCGGGACGCGCCAAGCACATTTACAGCATCTGGCGGAAGATGCGCCGTAAGGGCATCGATTTCTCCCAGGTCTACGATGTCAGAGCCGTACGGATACTGGTGCCCGAAGTGCGGGACTGCTACGCGGCGCTGGGTATCGTGCACACTTTGTGGCGCCACATCCCCAACGAGTTTGACGACTACATCGCCAACCCCAAGGAAAATGGCTACCAGTCCCTGCATACCGCCGTGATTGGCCCCGAGGGCAAGGTGATGGAAGTGCAGATCCGCACCCACAAGATGCACGAGGAAGCGGAACTGGGCGTGTGCGCCCATTGGCTCTACAAGGGCACGGACACCGGGAACCGTTCCACTGGCTACGATGCCAAGATCAACTGGTTGCGTCAGGTGCTGGAATGGCAGGAAGAGTTGGGTGACCTGTCCGGGCTCGCCGATCACCTGAAAAGCGACGTGGCTTCCGACCGGGTGTATGTCTTCACGCCCGAAGGGCATGTGGTGGATCTGCCCCAGGGGGCGACCCCGGTGGACTTTGCGTACCGGGTACACACCGAGATCGGTCACGCCTGCCGTGGCGCCCGGGTCAATAGCCGGATTGTGCCCCTGACCTATCCCCTGAAAACCGGTGATCAGGTGTTTATTCTTACCTCGAACAATCCGGCGCCCAGTCGGGACTGGCTGAATCCCAGCCTGGGGTACATCCAGACCTCCCGGGCACGGGCGAAAGTGACCCACTGGTTCAAGGAGCAGGATCGCGATCGGAATGTCGTCGATGGACGAGCCATTCTCGAGGACGAGTTTCGTCGTCTCTCCCTCTATGATGTCGACCTCGGGGATCTGGCCCGAAAGGTCAACTACCACGATGCCGAGGATATGTTCGCTGCACTAGGCGCCGGCGACCTGCGCCCCACCCACGTGGCCAATGTGGCCCAGCAGATGCTGGAGCCCAAGTCGGAGCAGTTGGACCTCAAACTCAGCGGCCAGCGTCGCCGGCCTTATGATACGGAATCGGATATCCGCATCCTGGGGGTCGGCAAACTCAAGACCCAGGTGGCCAAGTGCTGCAAACCGCTGCCGGGGGATGATATCGGTGGCTACATTACGGTTGGTCGCGGAGTGACCGTGCATCGGCAGGATTGCATCACCTTCCTGAACCTGAAGGATCTGGAGCCCAACCGGATCATTGAGGTGAGCTGGGGCGGTCAGCCAGCGGCGGTCTATCCCGTGGATGTTGAAATCCAGGCTTACGATCGTTCGGGGCTGCTGCGGGATATCACCCAGGTGCTGTCGTCCTCCAAAAGTGATGTTTTGTCCCTGAACACGCTCAGCAACAAGGATGAGAACACCGCGACAATGACCGTAACGGTGGAGATTTCCAGTCTTGAGCAACTGGCGAAGCTGCTGGCCCAGATACGCAACCTGCCCAACATCATTGACGTGAGGCGCAAGCGAGGATGAGTTACTCCATTGAGGACCTGAAAACCCTGATGGCGCGGTTACGGGATCCCGAGACCGGTTGCCCCTGGGATATCAAACAGACCTTTAAAAGCATCGTGCCTCACACCCTGGAAGAAGCCTACGAAGTGGCGGATGCCATAGAGCGGGCTGATTACCCCCACCTTGAAGACGAACTGGGGGACCTGCTGTTCCAGGTGATTTTCTACACGCGGATGGGGCGGGAACAGGGGCATTTCGATTTTGACTCGGTGGTGGACAATCTGGTGCGCAAGCTGTTGCGTCGCCATCCGCATGTTTTCCCCGAAGGCACCCTTGAGAGCCGTGTTGACCCCGATAATCGGCCTGGCGAGGCCGAGATTAAGGCGAGCTGGGAGCGAATCAAGGCAGAAGAACGCGCACTCAACCCCAAGCCGGAAACGAGCGACAGCAGTCGACTGGACGGTATCGCCCGGACCCTGCCAGCCATGGCTCGTGCGGAAAAACTGCAGAAGCGGGCCGCCAACCACGGCTTCGACTGGCCGGATATTGAGCCGGTGTTCGACAAGCTCCACGAGGAAATCGATGAACTCAAGGAAGCCTGGCACGCTGCCGAGAACGGTACTGGCGCCCGTGATGCGGTTGAGGATGAGCTGGGGGATCTGCTGTTCGTCTGCGTTAACCTGGCACGGTTCATGAAGGTGAATCCTGAGCAGGCGCTGAATCGAACCAATCACAAGTTCGATGCACGCTTTCGTGCCATAGAGCAGCGCCTGGAGGGCGAAGGCCGTAACCTGGACGATGAAACCCTGGAGGCCCTGGACGCCATCTGGCAACAGGTCAAAGGTGTGGAGAAAGGCTGAAAACCCGGCACCTGCAAGGGGGTTGGCAAAGGGTTGATAAGTACAATCCGTTACCAATTTGTTGTCCCGGCATGCGTTTCCTTCGTCTACACTTCCTGAAACGGATGCACTTTATCAGTGCGCCGTAGGCCGCAGAGAAGATGCAGGAGTGAAGGCACCATGAAAATCAAAGATCTGGTCAATTACTGGGATAAGCATGCACGGGGACGTCTGACCCGCGATGCCTATTTTATGGAGCTGTCTGACCAGCATCACAAGCGACTGGAAAAGCTCGCCGCGCTTTATCCGATGAAGTCATCCCAGGACCTGATGCGTGATCTGATTTCCGCCGCTCTTGATGAGTTGGAAACCAGCTTCCCGTACGTTGAGGGAACGAAGGTGGTGGCATACGATGAGGACGGCTTCGAGATCTACGAGGATCAGGGTATGACACCGCGCTTTGTCAGCCTGAGCCAGAAGCACATCCAGCGTCTGAAAGCCCGTCAGCTGGAGTCCGTTGCCTGACACGGCAGCTTCACTGACCTTTGGCTTCTCCCGTCGGGGTGGTCCCGCCACCCCGAATCCATGCCTTCTGCGCTACTTTTCTTTTCCTTCTAGTTTATCCTTGAGCGGACTCTGCCTGACCAGGTCGTCCAGCGCGGCTCCGATCATGTCATTGAGTATGTCGCTCTCCGACCGGTCCGGATAAAGCTCGGCCAGCGCGGCGATCCGTGCGGCATCCTCCAGCGGCAGCCGCAGGTTGTAGTCGTGGGTCCTCTCGACGTTTTTCTTCTTGCTTTCCCAATGCTTGGGCAGATCAGTAACTTTCATGAATTCTCCTTGCGACTACGGGCTTTAATCGTTATTAGTATCGTTAGTTTACTTCGCTTCCGTCAATTTAAAAGGACGTCAATGTGACCGAGTTACATCCCGACCTTCGAGAAAACGTTCGTATGCTGGGTGAACTGCTGGGCCAGAGCATCCAGCGTTACCCGGGGCAGGACTGCTTTGACCTGATTGAGGAGATTCGCGCTGCAGCCAAGGCTGATCGCCGCCAGGAAAGCGGTTCGGGGCAGCGTCTGGTCAACCTGCTGGGGAAGCTGGAAGATGAAGAACTGCTTCCGGTCACCCGCGCCTTCAACCAGTTCCTGAACCTCGCCAACCTGGCAGAGCAGTATCATGGCATACGCCGCAAGCGAGGCCACCAGTCGGACCTGATGGTGGAGTCCCTGGAGGAAGTGTTTGAGCGTCTGACGTCGTCCGGCATCAGTGCCGATGAATTACATCGTCAGGTGGCGGGCCTGAGTATCGAGTTCGTGATGACGGCGCACCCCACCGAGGTTGCCCGCCGCACCCTGATCATGAAGTACGATGAAATGTCCGATTGCCTGGCTCGCCTGGATCACCAGGATCTGCTGCCGGCGGAGCGGGATGAGATCGTGAACCGGCTGGCCCAGTTGATTTCCGAGGCCTGGCATACCGACGAGATTCGACACGAGCGCCCGACGGCGGTAGATGAAGCCAAGTGGGGGTTTGCGGTGATCGAAAACAGCCTCTGGCAGGCCTTGCCCCGGTTTCTGAGAAGCCTCGACCTGTCGTTGACCGAAGTGACCGGACAGGGGCTGCCGCTCGATGCGGCGCCTATTCGAATTGCCTCCTGGATGGGCGGAGACCGGGACGGCAACCCCAACGTGACCCATCAGGTGACCCGCGAGGTGTTTCTGCTGGGGCGCTGGATGGCCGCGGACCTCTATCTGCGGGATATCCAGGCGCTGCGTGCCGAGTTGTCCATGTGGCAGGCCAATGACGAACTGAAAGCGCTGGCGGGCGAGAGCCGGGAACCCTACCGTTACATCCTGGCCGGATTGCGGGACCGGCTGATCAAGACCCGTGACTGGGCTGAGGCCGGTGTCAATGGCGGGTCCGGAGATGACAGGGACATCCTGTTCGAGAACAGGGATTTTATCGAGCCCCTGGAAATATGCTACCGCTCGCTGGTGGATTGTGGTCTGGAGAACATTGCGAATGGTCCTCTTCTGGACACCATCCGGCGCGCTCATACCTTTGGCCTGACGCTGATCCGTCTGGATATTCGCCAGGAGGCCTCCCGGCATGCCCAGGCGGTGGCGGAAATGGTGGATTACCTCGGGCTTGGCGATTACCTGTCGTGGACCGAGGAGCAGCGTCAGCAGTTTTTGCTGAAAGAACTGCAGGGGCGTCGCCCCCTGGTGCCAAGACATTGGGAAGCCTCGGAAGAGGTGCGCGAAGTGCTCGCCACCTGCGAAGTGATTGCCCGTCAAACGCCGGAAGCCCTGGGTTCCTACGTGATTTCCATGGCCAGCAAACCTTCCGACGTGCTCAGTGTCATCCTGTTACTGCGGGAATCCGGCATGACCTTTCCCATGCGGGTCGTTCCCCTGTTTGAGACCCTGGATGATCTGACCGGTGCGCCCGACAGCATGGCGGCCCTGTACGACGTGGAGTGGTACCGAAACTATTGCGGCGGGCGCCAGGAAGTGATGATCGGCTATTCCGATTCCTCCAAGGACGCCGGCCAGCTGATGGCGGCCTGGGCCCAGTACCAGGCTCAGGAAAAGCTGACGGCTGTTGCTGCCCGTTATGGCGTTCACCTGACCCTGTTCCATGGTCGTGGTGGCACTGTGGGGCGGGGCGGTGGTCCGGCTAACCGGGCCATTCTGTCCCAGCCGCCCGGGTCGGTGAATGGCAGCTTCCGCATCACCGAGCAGGGAGAGATGATCCGCTTCAAGTTCGGTCTGCCGCGTCTGGCGGAGCAGAGCCTGACGCTGTACACCACTGCGGTGGTCGAAGCGACACTGGCGCCGCCACCCGAACCGGAACCGCATTGGCGTGAAACCATGGACTGGCTGACTGAGAGGTCTCTCAAGGCTTATCGGGATGTGGTGAGGGAAGACCCTGATTTTGTACCCTACTTCCGCCAGGTCACCCCCGAACAGGCGCTGGGCAAGCTGGCCCTGGGTAGCCGCCCGGCCCGCCGGAAACCGAGCGGAGGCGTCGAGAGTCTGCGCGCCATTCCGTGGATTTTTGCCTGGACCCAGATGCGGCTGATGCTGCCAAGCTGGCTCGGCAGTGATGTGGCGCTGGAAGAAGCGGCCCGCAATGACCGCCTGCCAGTGCTGCGGGAGATGATGAGCGGCTGGCCGTTCTTCCGCACCTACGTGGATATGCTGGAAATGGTGTTGGCAAAAGCCGATTTGCGGATTGCCAGTTACTATGAGCAGACCCTGGTTGAGGATGAAGACCTGAAGAAACTGGGGGGCAGTCTGCGGGAGCGCCTGAACGGGTGCATTGACAGGCTGCTGGAGTTAAAGGATCAGCAGACCCTGCTGGAAGGGGAACCGGTGTTTGCCCATTCCATGCGCGTAAGGAACCCGTATACTGATCCTTTGCACTACCTGCAGGCGGAATTGCTCAAGCGTGACCGGCAAAGCGAAGGTAAGGGCGAAGTGCCGGAAGTGGTCGGACGGGCCCTGAAGGTAACCATGGCGGGTATTGCCGCCGGTATGCGTAATACCGGCTGATCAGGCCCGACGATGTATGGCTGGCTGGAGTGTCGGCCAGTATGGATAACAGGAGTAACGCCGTGGCTGTAGCTGCGCGACTGGCACGTTTTTTTGCCCGTAAGGGGATTTCCTTCACGGAGCGACCGATTGATCAGGTGATCAACCTGGATGCCGCCGTGATTGCATCGGGGCGGCCGCAGGATGACTTCATCCGCGCCACGCTGCTGATCGACATCAACGGTGTGGTTATGGCTGTTCACCGTTTCGATAGCACGCTCGACATGGACGCCGTGCAGCAATTGACGGGGCGGCGGCTGCAGCCGCTGACGGCCCGTCAGGGTAATCGCTTGTTCGCAGATTGTGATCCCGGTTTCCAGCCGCCGATGGGCGGGGCCTATGACATTCCGGTGCTGGTCGACGAGGATGTGCTGGGCTGCTCCCGCGCCCTGATGACCAGCGGCAATGATCATACCCTGATTGAGCTTGATGGTGGTGCGTTACGCCTTGCGCTGGCGGGGGCTCGTGGCGGGCGCCTGGTTATAAGGGGGCAGGGTGATGGCGAACGGGACGTCTTGACCCTGGAAGAGGTCGCAAACAAGCTGCAGAAGCTTTATCGCCTGCCTCCCATGCCGGCCCTTGCGCTGAAAATTCTCAAGTTAACCGCCAATACCGAAGCCACCGCGAGGGAATTGGCGGAACTGATCGAATTCGATCCCAGCCTGACGGCGCAAATCATGCGTTATGCGCGCTCAGCGCTATTCAATTATCCCGGGCAGATCAATTCCGTCCAGGAGGCGGTCACCCGGGTGCTCGGGTTCGACAGGGTGGCCCATATTGCGCTGGGCATTGCCTCGGTTCGGGCTTTCGATGTGCCCCGTCACGGGATGCTGGGGATGGACAGCTTCTGGCGGCACTCCCTGTACTGTGCTTTCCTGTGCCAGCGTATCGCTTCTTACTGCAACGAGGACAAAGGCCTGGCGTATCTGTGCGGCCTTCTGCACAATTTCGGGCTCTTGCTGGTGGGGCATCTGTTCCCCAGCGAGTTTGAAGACCTGAACACATTGCGGGAAGCGAACCCCGAAGCAAGCATGCACTCCCTGGAGCAGCAGGTGTTCGGGGCGGGGCATGGCCAGGATGTGCTGGCGGTCGGCCACGGTGCCATCGGCGGGATCCTGCATCGCTTGTGGCAATTGCCCGATCCGGTCGTCAAGGCCGCCGGTATGCACCAGCAAACCGGATACCACGGTGAGCATGAACACTATGTATTAATGGTGCAGCTTGCTAACGGGTTACTGAAAGAACGCGGTATTGGTGACGAGTTCAATCCGGACGATGTGCCCGCGCTGGCCAGGTTACTGGGCCTGGACGACAACGCAATCTCGGCCATTGGTACCAGTATCGATGACGTGGCCGGTGAACTGGACGCGTTGGCCGCCTCCCTGTCATCCTGATCCTGCCTGGCATTCCGGGCAGTCGTGTCCCGTTCTGGTGCATGATACGGAGGTCGACTTTCTCTAAGGCGGCTGACTTCGTATAATGCGCCTTCGCCGGCTCCGGCTTGCACCTGTTCCTGGTCGAGAGGCTTTCGCAAAGGCAGACGTTTTTGCCATAGCTTTTCAAACGATAATGACTAAATATTATGGGAGCACAGCGTTATGCGAATTATTATGTTAGGCGCACCGGGCGCAGGTAAGGGGACCCAGGCCCAGTTTATTACCGAGCGCTTCGACATCCCCCAGATCTCTACCGGCGACATGCTGCGTGCGGCGGTCAAGGCCGAGTCCGATTTGGGTAAGCAGGTCAAGGAAGTGATGGCGACCGGTGGTCTGGTGTCTGACGATATCATCATTGCGCTGATCGAAGAGCGTATCCAGCAGCCGGACTGCAAGAATGGCTTCCTGCTGGATGGCTTCCCCCGCACCATCCCGCAGGCCGAGGCGCTGAAAGACCAGGGCATCGCTATCGACTACGTGGTCGAAATCGCCGTGGATGACGAGGAAATCGTCAGCCGCCTGTCCGGTCGTCGCGTCCACGAGGGCAGCGGTCGCATTTACCACGTCAAATACGATCCGCCCAAGCAGGACGGCAAGGACGACGAAACCGGGGAGCCCCTGGTTCAGCGCGAGGACGACAAGGAAGAGACCGTGCGCAAGCGCCTGTCCATCTACCACGAGCAGACCGCTCCGCTCGTTGACTATTATCACGACTGGGCTGAAAAAGACGCCAGTGCCGCACCGAAATACGTGCGAGTGGAAGGCGTCGGCAGCCTGGACGCGATCCGCGACCAGATTCTCCAGCAGCTGAAGTAAACCACCTAACCTTGAGGCAACGGCAGCATCCGTGAAGTTACTGGCACTGGATACCTCATCGGAAGGCTGCTCGGCTGCGCTGCTGATCAATGGCAGCCTGACCGAGCGTTTTGAGCTGGCCCCTCGTGGTCATACCCGACTGCTGATGCCGATGATCCGCGAGCTGCTTGCCGAACAGGGACTGGCGCCGGCGGACCTCGATGCATTAGCGTTTGCGCGGGGCCCAGGGTCTTTTACCGGGCTGCGTATCGCCACGGGTGTGGTCCAGGGCCTGGCATGGGGGCTGGAAGTACCGGTTGTTCCTGTTTCCTCCCTGGCTGCGGTGGCCCTCAGCGCAATGGAAACCCTCAATGTTGCCGAAGGCGACGGTCTTGCCGTTGCCTTTGATGCGCGTATGGGGGAAGTCTACTGGGGGTGTTTCCAGGCCAGTGAGGGTTTGCCCGAGCTGCTTGTGCCCGAACAGGTCTGTGCCCCGGCATCCGTCAGCCTGCCCTCGGTGATCACCGGCAGCTGGTATGGCGCTGGTCAGGGCTGGCGTTTGCAGGATCAGATGCCCCAAGCCCTGGTGGCGACCATGTCGCGGCTGGATGACACGCTGGTACCGCGTGCCGGCCATGTGGCCCGCCTCGCCAGTCATGAACTGGCTGCCGGCGGTGGTGTGTCCGCTGCCGAGGCGCAACCAGTGTACGTTCGTGACGAAGTGACCTGGAAGAAACTACCAGGCCGCTGATCCACTCTTACCCGTTACCGGAATCTTTGCCCATGGAACTGTGGCACATCATTGCCCTGGCGGTTATGCAGGGGTTGACGGAGTTTCTTCCGATCAGCAGCTCCGCTCACCTGATTTTACCCTCGCAGCTGCTGGGCTGGCCGGACCAGGGGCTTGCCTTCGATGTGGCCGTTCACGTAGGCACGCTGGCGGCGGTGATGTGGTATTTCCGCCGCGAAGTGTATCGGCTCACCGTGGCCTGGGTGGGCGACACGACCCGTGGGCGGATAGGCCAGGACAGTGGGCTGGCCTGGGCGGTGATTGTCGGTACCATACCGGCGGGTCTTGCAGGCCTGCTGCTGAATGATTTTATCGAAACGGAGCTGAGGTCGGGGCTGGTGATAGCCGCCTCCACCATCGGA
This sequence comes from Marinobacter alkalisoli, assembly GCF_045449795.1. Taxonomy (NCBI): domain Bacteria; kingdom Pseudomonadati; phylum Pseudomonadota; class Gammaproteobacteria; order Pseudomonadales; family Marinobacteraceae; genus Marinobacter; species Marinobacter alkalisoli. The sequence goes on along the minus strand of NZ_JBJJLB010000029.1, from coordinate 17,538 downwards.
TTTGGTCTGGTGTTGTGGTGGTCTGATGCCGTGGGGCGGCGGGCCAGGGAGTTGCCGGCGCTGACCATGAAGGACGCCGTAATCGTCGGACTGGCGCAGGCTCTGGCGCTGATTCCCGGTACCTCGCGCTCGGGCATTACCATCACTGCGGCGCTGTTTCTCGGGTTGAAACGGGAAGCGGCTGCAAAATTCTCGTTCCTGCTGTCCATTCCCCTGATCCTGGCCGCAGGACTGCTCAAGACCCTGGAACTGGTCGAGCAGGGCGGCGCCACCGACTGGACCGCTATCCTCTTGGGTACCCTGGTGTCCTTTGTCAGCGCTGTCGTGTGCATTCATCTGTTCCTGAAGTTCCTCGAGCGTCTGGGCATGATGCCATTTGTGATCTATCGCCTGCTGTTGGGGCTGCTGCTTGTTGTCATGCTGTGGTAGGTTGGTTAAAAACTGTTCGTCGGGCTTTCAAATTGCGTGACGATCTTTCATACTCGAATTCCATCCATTTTTCCGGTTTCAGTCCATGATCGGCGGTGTTAATCCCAACAACAACTACCCGTTCCAGTCTGGTAACAGCAATCCAGTCCGGGAGCGTAGTGATGTGGCGCGGACGCCTGCGTCCTCGCCTGACAGAAGTACCGAGGGAGTACGCCGTGATCTGGCCGAGGGACGTCCTGAGACTGCTCCCCGGCAGGTTAACACCGAGTCCCTGGAGCGTCGTGTGGAAGCACGTCGGGCTGCGGAAGACGCCCGCCTGGAACGCTTTCGCGCAGACGAGTTGCCGTTATCCACCACACGCGCCCTGTCCACGTTCACTGATATCGCTGCCCGCGGTGATAATGGTGACAATGGTCTGGCCGGTATTGATATCCTGGTTTGATGTCTTCAGAACCTCCCGCTTCAGACCAATCCCTTGCCGTAGCCTGCAGTCCGCTGGGTGATGCCGTACAGGCCCGGGAACTGGCCACACAATTGGCCATTCCCTTTCTGGGGGCCGTCAAGCCCAAGCTGGTTGCCGACTTTCCCGTGTTATTAATGTTTGATGAGCTGGGGCTGAGCCTGCAAGTGACCGGAAAAGGTGCGCCCGGGCCGGTGCGTGCGGAATTCGTGTCGGGTAAGGCCGGCTATCGTCGCGAACATGGTGGCGGTACCGGGCAGCTGGTCGCCAAGGCCATTGGTCTGCAAAAGACCCGTGTCCCACTGCACGTGGTGGATGCCACGGCAGGCCTGGGGCAGGATGCGTTTGTACTGGCCGGATTGGGGTGCCGGGTCACCCTTTTTGAGCGCAACCCGGTCATTCACGCCCTGCTGGCGGACGGACTGGCCAGGGCGGCCCTGAATACCGAATGTGCCCCCATCGTTGCCAGGATGACGCTGCGGGCAGGCAGCAGCAGGGCGTGGCTTGAAAGTCTGGGGAAAGGAGCAGGAGACACTGCGGAGGGAGACGTAGCGGATATTGTGTACCTGGACCCCATGTTCCCCCATCGCGACAAGTCCGCACTGGTGAAAAAGGAAATGCAGGTGTTTCGCACGGTGGTGGGGGACGACGACGATGCTGCGGAGCTGCTGGCCGCAGCACTGAAAGCAGCCACTTACCGGGTGGTGGTCAAGCGTCCCCGCAAGGCGCCGTCCATTGAGGGTCCCGAACCGGCTACCCGCATTGAAGGCAAGAGCAGCCGCTACGACATATACCCGCTCAAGGCGCTACCCAGCGGCAACGCCTGATAGTCCGGATTCAGGCACCGAGCATGGTGACCTGCTGGATGGCCTGGCGTTTCTCAACACTCAGAACCAGGCGGGCGTCTTCCGCCACCTCGTTTAATCCTTCGGTATAACTGAGCAGCCCGTTGTCATCGGTGGTGATGACGCCGTTTTTCTGCATATTGGCGATGAAGTTTCGGAACAGGCTCTTGTCGAAGAACTCCGGGGCGTTCAATCCAAACAGAATCGACATACGCTCCGCGAGCAGGGTGCTTTGCTCTTCCAGCTCGGCAGCGCTGATACGGCCGGAACCGTATTTGCGCAGGATGCCAATGGCTATGTGGTAGCGCTCCAGAGTCTGGATGATAAAGCGTGACAGAACCCTTAGCCGCAGCATGGCATCGGTGCCTTCTTCCGGTCGGCAGATGCGCTCGTCCCTCTCGAATATAAGCCCCTGTTCGATCATCAGGTCGATCCACTGATTGATCACGCCTTCTACTTCATCCGGCTGGTATTTCAGGAACAGCTCGGACTGAAGGTAGGGGTAGGCGACACTGGCCAGGAACACGATTTTGTCCCGCTGCAGCGAATCCTTGTTCTCGAACAGGCTGGCAATCAGCGACGGCAACGCGAACAGGTGCTGGATGTTGTTGCGGTAATAGGTCATCAGCGTGGCATTGCTGCCTTCCAGAGCAATGATGTCCCCCAGCTTTTGGGGCTGGCGGGTCACCAGTCCCATATTTTCGCAGTAGGCTACCCAGTCCTTGCCACTGCCCTCGGGCATGGTAACGGTGCTGGCATAGGGGAAAGCCCTCAGCAGGTTGGCGTACTGGTCCATCAGGCGGATAAGCTGGCCTTCGTCCATGGCCAGCCGGTCGGTGCCCAGCAGCACGGTTGCGGTCATGCCGATGGGGTTCACGGCCACCGAGGCGTTGATGTTAGCCGCCACGCGGGTGGCAAGGCTGTCCACCGCTTCTGGCAGCCAGGAGGGACGATACTCGGCGTCGTAGGCCTCGTCGCGCCAGCTTGGATGAACCTCGTTCAGCACGTCCTCAAGGGGAATGGCTTCGCCAAAATTGACCGCAACCCGGCCAAAGGAGTTGCTGAGCTTGCGCACGGTCTTGGCCAGGCCAAATACGCTTTCTTTCTGTTTTTTCTTACCGCGGAGCTCCCCGAGGTAGGAGCGACCCTCCATGACCTTCTCATAGCCCACGTATACCGGGACGAAGACAATGGGTTTGCGGTGGTTGCGCAGGAAACTGCGGACGGTCATGGCCAGCATGCCGGGCCGTGGCTGGAGCATGCGGCCGGTGCGGCTGCGGCCACCTTCCACGAAATATTCCACCGAGTAACCCCGGGTGAACATGACGTGCATGTATTCGTTGAATACCGTGGCGTAGAGCGGATTGTCCTTGAAGCTGCGGCGCATGAAAAAGGCACCACCCCGACGCAGTATAGGGCCGACAATGGGCATGTTCAGGTTAATGCCGGCGGCAATGTGCGGTGGCATCAGGCCGTTCTTGTAAAGCACGTAGGACAACAGCAGGTAGTCAATGTGGGAGCGGTGGCAGGGCACATACACCACGGCATTGTCCTGGGCGACTTCTTTGGCTACGCGGATGTTGTTCACCGCAATGCCGTTGTAAATGCGGTTCCATAGCCAGGACAGCACCACTTCCAGGAAGCGGATGGTGACGATGGACATGCTGGCGGCGATTTCGTCAGCGTACTTGTAGGCTTTCGCCCGTACCTTTTCCGGCGGGATGTCGTCCTGGCGGGCGGTCTCCCGGATGGCTTCCTTTACCGCCTGGGTGCGCACCAGTCCTTCCACCAGGGTGCGGCGGTGGGACAGGTCGGGGCCGAGTACGGCCTGGCGAACGCGGCGGAAATGGGTGCGAAGGATGCGGGCCAGCTTGCGGTTGGCGCGTTCTTCGCTGTGACGGTATTCATCGATGACCTGTTTCAGGGACAGCGGCTGATTGAACTGGACGTAGGTGCTGCGGCCGTGAAGCATGATGATCAGCAGTTTCTGCAGCCGGCCGGCAACAGACCAGGTATCGGAGAGCAACAGCTTGACCAGGGATTTCTCCTTATCCGGAGAGCGGCCCCAGAAAAGTGACACCGGCACAATCTGCACGTCCTTGTCCGGTTGCTCGAGACCGTAGCGAACCAGCGCCTTGAATTCCGATGTGGGAACCGGGGTTTGCCGCTTCCGGAACAGCCCGCCAATGCGTCGATAGAGGAAGAAAAACGAATGCACCGGCCCGTTCTTGACGGGTAGTGACGCCTCGGCGCCGGGCAGACCGGCCCGCAATACTTCCTGCTCGAGAACCAGCCGGCTGGACATGGAGCTGTACTGCAGCACATAGCAGACAGGCTTTTCGGGATCGAGCCCGAGAGCTTCGCGGCTGTTACCACTGACATCGGTCCTGACCCACAGAAACAGAATCTTGCGGAAAAAAGTCAGAATCAGGCTGCGAAGGGCCTGTAAAATTCGCATAAAGTGTTGCTCCGGTCTGCTGAACAGGCGCTAAGTTTACTTGGTTGTGTGCGGTGCGGAAAGACGTGCCGGCGTTCTGCTGCCAAGCTCCGTGTGATACATTTCCCGCAGACAGGAATCACCGTTTGATCGTTAAAACCTCCAATTATTGTTTCAGGTTCTGTGTATGACGTCATGGCAGCCAGGCTGGACAACAACGCCTCCCGCTCCGGGTGATCCGGTGCTGGCAATCACCGGGCAAAACGTGGTGAGGTCCGGCGGTCAGTGGCTGACTCGCTGGCACCGGGCGGAACCATACGCCGCAAGTGATCTGGTGCCGGTAAACCTTGGCCAGTGGGGCGGTCAGCCGCTTTACGTGGTTGAACTGGCCGCCGACCGGTTACCGGATACGATGGAAGTGATTCCGTTGAGGGACGCGATCCTGATGATGGAAGAGGCTCCCGCGGACATGCTGGGAACCGGTTTCCAGGTCTGGCAGTGGTGGCGGGATCATCGTTTTTGTGGCCGTTGTGGTGGCGTCACCGGGCTCCATCCACTGGAGCGGGCGAAGTGGTGTGAGCCCTGTGGCATTCCCTGGTATCCACGGGTTGCGCCCTGCGTCATCGTGGTTATTCGCCGGGAAAATCGTATGCTTTTGGCCCGATCGTCCCGGGTGAAACGGCACTTTTACAGTCTGATTGCCGGGTTTGTGGAGCCGGGAGAGAACCTGGAAGAGGCGGTTGTCCGCGAAGTAAAGGAAGAAACCGGCCTGGATGTGACCAATATCCGCTATCGTTCCTCCCAACCCTGGCCCTTCCCGCACCAGATGATGGTTGGTTTTTTCGCCGATTACAGTGGTGGCGATCTGGTGCTCCAGGAGGATGAGCTGGCAGACGCGGACTGGTTTCTCCCCAACGATTTACCGCCGGTGCCGCCAACAACCACCATCGCCGGGCGGTTGATTCGGGAGATGGCGCAGGAGCTGGAGCAGATATGACAGGGTTGATGAAACTGTCGGGATGGATGGTGTGACGGTACCGCGTATTCTGGTTTTTGACTCCGGTATTGGTGGTCTCAGTGTGTCTGCCTGTATCCGGCAGCGCCTGCCGTACGCCGAGCAGGTGTATGTCGCGGATAATGCCGGTTTTCCCTACGGTGACCAGCCCGAACCCGTGGTTATCCGGCGTTGCCGGGAATTGATTTCCGGGGCACTGCGGATGTATCCCTGTGACGTTATCGTGGTGGCCTGTAATACCGCCAGTACGGTGGTGCTGCCGGATCTGCGCGCAATGACATCCGTGCCCGTGGTGGGCGTTGTACCGGCAGTGAAACCGGCGGCAGCGTGCAGTCTGAACCGCCATATCGGCATCCTGGCGACTCCGGCGACTATCCGCCGCCCCTATCTGGACGAATTGATTCAGGAATTTGCCGCTGATTGCCGGATTGAGCGCATCGGCCATCCGCAGCTGGTGCGCTGGATTGAAAACACCGTCATCGGGCACGACCTGCCGCAACAGGCGCTGAAGGAAGCCTTGCAGCCGTTCCGGGAAACCGGTGTCGACACGGTGGTTCTGGGCTGCACCCATTACCCTCTGATTCGCGACCAGCTCCAGGCATGCCTGCCGGAGGTGCGTTTCTGGGTGGATTCCGGAGATGCCATTGCCCGTCGCACCGAGTGGCTCCTGAGCCAGCAGGGTGTGTCCTTGCCTCCGTCAACGCTGCCCGGGGGGGCGGTATGCGCAGCTCTGTTTTCCGGGGAAGTGCCCGATGGGTTGAGGCATTACATGGAACAGGCAGGGTTGGCCCCGGATAACATCCGGGGCCACTGGCCCGGTGATGAAGGGGTTACAACAGCCGGGTCAGCTTGAACATGGCCAGGAATTCCAGTGCCGGGATGGTTTTGCGGTGGCAGCAGTAGGTCTTGAAATTATCACCGCGAAAGCGGGATTTGGTGAACTCCAGCCCTTTGAAGTTGTACAGGAAATTTCCGCGTTCATAGAGACCATGAAGTAAGCGCTTGAGCAACCGGCTTTCCTGATGCTCGGTAGCCGGGTCCAGCGATAGCGGAATCAGCCCGAGATCCAGGTAGGGCACACCTTCCGACCTGAACACCTCCATGGCGTGGGCCATCAGTGTATAAAAGATGCCCTGTCTGAAATCGGCGTTGGCCCGGGAAATATTGGGTACATAACTGACGATGTCATTGTTGCGGTAAACCGGATCAAAGTAGATAAAACCCACCGCCTTGCCGTCCTGGTAGGCATAGAAGTGACGTTCGTTTTCCCGGTAATCCATTTCCATGGGACGAATCAGGAACCGGATCTCCTTGCTTTTGCACTTGCGGGTGCGGATCCAGGCGTCTGAGATTTCCCGGGTATGGTCGTCGCTGAACCGCTCTTTCACGGTGATCCCGTTTTTTCCCGCCTGGTTCAGGGCGGTGCGCAGGACCTGCTTTTTCTTCCCGCTCAGGGTCCAGTGTTTCAGGTCAATGCGGGACTCACTGCCGAATTGGGTGCCAAACAACCCGAAACGCCTATGCAGGAAGTCCACCACCGGTTTGGAGACCTGAATGTAACAGGCATTCGGAAAGCGGTTGTGAAACCGCTCCAGAATGAGGGCGACGTGCTCCGGAGCGCAGACTGGGTCCGACAATACAAACGTACCGCCCCATTTGCGCATGTAGGCGACGTAGCCGACTCCGGCCATGTCGTAATACTTCATGCCTGGCTGCAGTGTGGAAAAAGACTGGGAATGGCCGCCGTATTTTTTCAGGTAGCCCACACGTTCCGGAAAGCTGAAGGCGCCCTCGTCCAGCGAACGAATATCATCGAGTGCAAGAATCTGGTCTGACATATGAATGCTCCCCCGGTTTGTTCTTGTTCAGAGAGTGCTTTGAGAGCCTGTTACTGCGCCTGTTTCTGACCGAGGATCGACCAGTAGCAGTTCATGTTCAGCAGCTTGAAGTGTTTCTTCTCGGTGACTTCAAGGCCGAGACGCTGCATATGCTCGGGGTAGTTGTAGATCTTGTGGAAAGCGTTGTTGGCGAACAGCCAGAATATGAAAACCGCCATGTACCAGTACATTTTCTTGAACATCCGCGCGACGAGGTTGCCGGTGGGGTAACAGAAATCTCCCACCACCACTTTGGCGTCTGCCTTGCCCAGTCGAATCAGATGCTCCAGCACCCGCACCATCATGTCTTCGTCAAACACGTTGAGGAAAAAATTGGCAACGACCATGTCGTATTGCCCGAACTCTTCGACTTTCATAATGTCGCTGTGGATGCGGCGAATGATCAGGTGGGGGGCTTCTTTCTCCTGGGCTTCCCCGAATTTGCGCAGCATGGTTTCGGACAGGTCGACCACCGTTACGTCGGCGCCGAGCTCTGCTGCCCTGATGGCGTCCCGCCCGTGGCCCACCCCGGCAAACAGAACGCGTGATCCGGGGCCTACGGTCTCCACGTCCAGCATGGCAGTCTTGCACCGGTGGATATTTTTGCCGCTGTATAGGTTGCTGAGGAAATCGTAAACGGGGCCAATGTATTTGTACTTGTCGCGCATGATCACTGCTGCCTGTCCGGATCCTGTGGATGTTGTCACCGTTTTTGTGATTGTTGGCTCGACTGCCTGTCGGCTTTCCGGTGACAACGCCTTGTGAATCTCACTCTAGGGAAGAGGCAGGGGGAATTATGTGCAGCACCGCGCATTTCCGGATACATAAAGTAACGCAGTGAAACGCTTTGCAAACCAAGTCAACATTTATAATAGGAATGTCGGACAATTGTATGGAGGGCGAACGGAACAGGTGAATGAGTCAGGCGGCGGTCAGAGAGCGGCCGCCTTGGCATGCGGGCGGTTCAGGGACTTCCCGATTACTTCGGCGGGCCTTGCCGCGCCATGGATAAACCCCTGGATCTGGTGGCAGCCGAGCTGCTTCAGGTAGGTCAGCTGCTCGTTTGTCTCAACGCCTTCCGCCACAATATCGAGTTTCAGACCGTGAGCCATGGCAATGATAGCGTTGACGATGCAGGCGCCGTCTTCGCCGCTGCGAATGGCTTTGACGAACGATTGATCCACCTTGAGGGTGTGGATTGGCAGGCGGTGAATGTAGTTGAGGGATGAGTAGCCGGTGCCAAAATCGTCAATAGCGATGCGAACGCCGAAATCTGCCAGCTCCCGCAATTTCTGGCTGATCTGCTCCAGGTCGTTCATGATCAGGTTTTCGGTAATTTCTATTTCCAGGTTCTGTGGCGGGAATCCACTGGCGTGGACCTGGTTCATCAGGTTGTCCACAAACTTTGGGTGTTCGACCTGGATCGGAGAGAGGTTCACCGCCAGTCGCAGGTCGTGGTGGCCGGACCTGATCCAGTTACCAACATCCCGGAAGGCCTGATCCATGACCCGTTCGCTGACCTGGGAGATCAGCCTGGTCTCTTCGGCGAGGGGCAGGAAATCCCGGGGGTAGAGCAGGCCACGCCTGGGATGCTGCCATCGCACCAGGGCTTCCAGGCCGATCACGCGGTTGCTGTCTGAGCAGACCTGGGGCTGATAGAACACCCGCAGTTCGTCCCGCTCCAGGGCCAGTCGCAGGTCACGCTCAAGGCCGAGTCGGTTGGCCGAGTCAATGCTCATGCTTTCGGAATAGAAGCGATAGCCGTCCTTGCCTTTGGCCTTGACGTGGTACATGGCTATGTCCGCGTTCTGGATCAGGTTATCCATGGTTTCCCCGGCTTCCGGGAAAATGGAAATGCCGATACTGACGCCGACAAATACTTCGTGTTCGCCGAGTTGAAACGGGGAGCGCAGGGCTTTGATCAGTTTCTTCGCAATCTGGCGCGCATCCTCGTGGCTGCGGATGGACGGCAGTAATAGCGTGAACTCGTCGCCGCCAAACCGCGATAAGGTATCGCCCTTGCGCAGACAGCGCTCCAGGCGATGGGTAACCGCCTGCAGCAGTCGGTCTCCCATGGCGTGGCCGAGGGTGTCGTTGATCACCTTGAAACGATCAAGGTCCAGGAACATCACCGCCAGCTTCTGGTTCCCCCGCCGGGCGTGGGTAATGGCCAGTTCAAGCCTATCCTTGAACAGGGCACGGTTGGGTAGGCGGGTCAGCAGGTCATGGTAGGCCTGGAAGTTGATAAACGCTTCCGCTTCCTTGCGCTCCGTGACATCCCGGGCGGTACCGTAATAGCGGGCCTCCCGGCATTTGCCCTGTGTGTCGCCGCCAGCCTGGGGCCAGGTTTCCGGGTCAATCGGGAAGGCGGTGATTTCAAAGTGGCGGTTGGCACGACGGCTGCCCCGGGTTTTCAGGCGAACCTCCAGGGTGCGGGGATTGTCTGCGGATATATTCGGGGCATTGAGAGCATAGGTGCCCCGGGCCACGTCCCGGTCGTCGAGTATGTGGCGAAAATGGCGACCGCGTAACTCCTGCGGCTGGTATCCGAGCATGCTCTCGATCTTGTTGTTCACGAAACAGAAGTGACCGTCTCCGTCCAGCATGAAAACGATGTCCGGAGAGCTGTTGACGATATAGCGGTGCAGCGCTTCGGATTTTTCGAGGCGTCCGCGAATGTGCTCATGGGCCTGAAGCAGGGCCTGCTTTTCCAGTACGCTGCCAACGGTGGCCAGTAACTCGTCCGGATCAAATGGCTTGCGGATATAGTCCAGAGCGCCTCGTCGCAGGGCGCGGCTCACTGAGTCGAAGGAACTTTCACCGCTGACTACGACAACACCGCAATCCGGTTGTCGCGCTGCGATGTGCCGCATGACGTCAAACCCGTCCAGTCCGGGCATGCGCAAATCCAGCATCGCAAGGTCAAAGGTCTGGCTGTCGATCAACTGACACGCGCTTTGGCCATCGTCTGCTTCGGTAACATGGTATTCCTGGCTGCGAAGCAGGGAGCCAAGGCTGGCCAGGAGTCTGGGTTCGTCATCAACCACGAGAACCCGCGCCGGTAACCGGTCGCAGAAAGGCTGTTCGGAGTGAGCCGGTGTCATTGGTGTTTGCCTGTTATTCTTCAATCGTTATCGTTCTTATGGTTGCCTGCCGCGGGTAGTAACATCCTGAAGACCGTGCCTTCATTCCCCGTGCGGCAAGCGATGCTGCCCTCCATGTCGTCGATGAGCTGTTTGACAATGCTCAGGCCCAGTCCACTGTGGCCTTTCCCCTTGCTGGTTTCTACCGGTGAAAACAGCGTGTTCCGGATAGGTTCAGGAATGCCGCCACCGTTGTCGGAAATTTCAAGTTCAACCCAGGCCTGGCCACTCTGCCAGACGGGGGCTGATGTTCTGATGGAAACTTTGCCCCCTTCGGCCAGGCATTCGGCGGCATTGCGAGTCAGGTTGATGAGGATCTGTCGGATTGCCGATGGCGGGGCTGTCACCTCGGTGTTTTCCCTGCACAGTGAGGTCGTGAGTTGTTTGCTATCCTCGGCGAACAGCCCGTTTTCCAGAAGTTCCTTGAGAGCGTGAATCTCCTGATTCAGGGTCGCACGGACGGTATCACCAGTATCTCCGAACGCCTCCGGGCGACTGATTCGCAGTAGCAGGTCTCCGGCCCGGTCCAGTTCCTCCCGGATAACGTCCAGCTCGTTATGTACGCCGGCATCGTCGAGTTGGTGACGAAGCTGATGGATATACTGCCGAATAATGGTCAGTGGATTGGTGACTTCATGAATTTGCCGTCGCAATGACTGTTGGGCAAGCTCCGCCTCTAGCTGATCATCCCGGGTGCCGATGCGGGGTGACACCGTCCCTTTGCGGATCAGGGATTTAGCCAGTTCGGTCGTGAAAAGCGTCGCCATATTTTCGGCCGAGGCCGCGTTTGTTTTGTCCGTGCCCAGGACAAATACACCGGGGCAGCTACCTTCCACGGTAAGGGGGAGGGCGAGCAGCGAGGGTGTGTGTAGCAGTGACAGCAGTTGCCGGTCCAGAACCGTTTGATCTCGTTGTCCCAGGTGCACGGCTGCCTGCCGGGTAAAGGCCTCGGTCAGGACGCTGGCGGCGGGGGCGCTCGCGACGTTCAGATCTGGAATGTCGCCGATGGTTCCGGACAGCAGCGTCAGCCCGTCATCCTCGCTGCCAAAGCACAGTGCCGGCAGCCCGGTGATCAGGGTCAGGCTGTCGACGGTTTCGGCCATCGCGCTCTCCGGGGCACCCTCAAAAGAGGGCATGTTCAGAGCATGGCTGGTCATGGCCTGCTCAAGAACGGCGTGCTTTAATCGACGCTGCGCCGCGGTGGCACAGTATTCGTCGTTCAGGGAAATACCCAGGGATTCCGCGACGTCGGAGACTTCCCGGTCGATGCGGCGGTTAATTTCCCGGGTCAGCTCCTCACTCAGTCCGAATACTGTGCCAACGGCGGCGATACCGGCTGCGTCGCACATAGCCAGCCGGGTGGCAAGACTGATCAGTTTGACCAGATGCCCGGCATTCTGGACTTCCGAAGGCTGGACCTGCTGGTAGCGCATGGCGTCTTCCGCCATGCTGCCGAGCCCCCAGGATCTGACCAGTGCCGCCGCAATGTCAGCATGGTGGTTGAGATAGTATTGGCGGGCGTTTCCGGGTGGTGTTTTCAGGGCAACAAGTTCGCCGACGTTGTGGAGCATGCCCAACATGAATGCCTGATCAGGTTCGGGGTAGCGGGTGAGGTTGGCCAGTGCCCGGGCCGTCAGCGCTGTGGTCAGAGAATGCCGCCAGAAATCCCGCAGCTGCTGCCACTGGTCTGCGCCCAGTTCGAGCAACATCTGCCGAAGAGCTGTGGTCATCAGCAGGGTATGGAAGCGATGAGTGCCAAGTCGCATCAGGGCCTGCTCTATCGAGCGTATCCTGGTGGCGGGACCGTAAAGTGCGGAATTGGCAAGCGCCAGCACCCGGGTGACCAACGCGGTATCGGTGGAGACGATATCGCTGATCTTGCGGTAATTGTCGTCCTGGCGGCAGGATTCCAGTGCCCGCAGGGTAACCTCCGGAAGACTCGGTAACTGGATGTCTGGGGCAATTTGCATGGGCTACCTGTGAGCGCCTGGTGTCGCCATATTCTGACGACATGTTCATTATTATTGTCCGTCAAGAGCTTAGACAATAACGTGGATTTATTAAACTGCTATTGCTGCAGTTTTGAACGTTGTGTTCACCAATTTGTGATGTGCGTAGAATTTAGACAGGTTCTGATGGCGATTTTGGTGCCGCTTGGCGGGATGAAAACCTGCTCAATCTTCCGACAGTGCCAGGGACAGAAGCGTTAGTTGATAGAAGAGCGGGCTGAGTTGCAGGCGTATGAGAAGGATGCCGCGCTGCTGCGATGTGAGGCATTCAACCGTATATTTGCACTGTTGGGGCGCACAGTGGATGACGCGACAGTTGAAATCATCCAGACTGGTCTGGCCTCTCTTGAGTGAGGGCATTGTCTGGCGAGCAGGATCAGTTGGTGCGCTCAATGGCGGCGGCTGACAACGATCGTTCCTGATTTGATTTTCCTCTCTGTTGCGGGATACCCGTACCTAAAGCTTTTTTCATTTGATTGTATCTTTTTGTAGCGTAAATTTGCTTTGTGTCACCGCACCGTCATCGAAGTCGTGCAAACATTAACCGCGTTCTTTCGGATAGTGGCCCGCATAATGCAGCGGCTATTCCAGTGCTTCCTTTATTTCCACAGTGGGGCGGCAGGTCGTCAGGAGAGAAGCATTCGTGGCCACAGATTATTTATGAGAAGGAGTTCTCGGAATGGTACAGCAGCTTCAAACATCAGAGTCATCCTCCACAGTTCTGGAACAGCTGCGGGGAAAGCACGTTCTGGTAACGGGCACAACCGGCTTTCTCGGTAAGGTTGTTTTGGAAAAACTTATTCGTGCGGTTCCCGATATCGGCGGAATACATCTGCTGATCCGGGGAAACAAGCGGCATCCGAATGCGCGTGAGCGCTTCCTTCACGAAATTGCCACCTCCTCGGTTTTTGAAAGGTTAAGGCAGGAGGACAACGACGCCTTCGAGACCTTCATCGATGAGCGGATCCACTGCATTACCGGTGAAGTCACGAAGCCTGGGTTCGGATTGACGCCTGAGCGTTTCAGCGCGCTGGCCAGCCGTACGGATGCGTTCATTAACTCCGCCGCGAGCGTGAACTTCCGCGAAGAGCTGGACAAGGCCCTGACTATCAACACCTTGTGCCTGAACAATGTGGTAGAGCTGGCCCGGCAAAACCGCAGTATGGCGGTTATCCAGGTGTCCACCTGCTACGTGAATGGCAAGAATTCCGGCCAGGTGACCGAGTCGGTGATCAAACCTGCCGGTGAAAGCATTCCCCGCAGCACCTCCGGTTACTATGAGATAGAGGAACTGGTCAGGCTCCTGGAAGACAAGATTGCCGACGTCCGTTCCCGGTACTCCGGCAAGGTTCTGGAAAAGAAACTGGTTGATCTGGGTATTCAGGAAGCCAATCACTACGGCTGGAGCGATACCTATACCTTCACCAAGTGGCTGGGTGAGCAACTGCTGATGAAGGCGCTGGATAAGCGTGCGCTGACTATCGTCAGACCGTCCATCATCGAAAGCGCCCTGGAAGAACCCGCTCCGGGCTGGATTGAAGGGGTCAAAGTGGCGGACGCCATTATCCTCGCCTACGCCCGCGAGAAGGTGACTCTCTTCCCTGGCAAGCGCAGCGGCGTCATCGACGTGATTCCCGTTGATATGGTGGCCAACGCCATTATTCTGTCCCTGGCGGAAGCCCTCTCGGAATCACCGCAGCGCCGGGTTTATCAGTGCTGTAGCGGCAGCAGTAATCCGATTTCACTGGGTGAGTTCATTGATCACCTGATGGCGGAATCCAAGGCCAATTACGCTGCCTATGATCAACTGTTCTATCGCCAGCCGACCAAGCCATTCATTGCGGTGAATCGCAAGCTGTTCGATGCGGTTGTTGGTGGTGTGAGGGTACCGCTGAGTGTTACCGCGCGGGTCATGAGAATGCTGGGACAGAACGGTGAACTGAAGATGCTGCGGAACCTGGATACCAGCCGGTCCCTGGCGACCATCTTTGGTTTCTACACGGCGCCGGATTACATTTTCCGCAATGATGAGCTGCAAGCTCTGGCTTCCCGAATGGGAGAGCAGGATCAGGCGCTGTTCCCGGTAGACGCCCGCCGGATCGACTGGTCAGTCTATCTGCGCAAAATCCATCTGGCCGGCCTCAATCAGTACGCCCTGAAGGAGCGTAAGCTGTACAGTCTGCGCAGTGCGAAAACGCGAAAAAAGGCCGCCTGATGGCCAGTGAGGTGCCCGGCCTGCCGGCCGGGCATTTCCGTTCCCTTCTCTTCCCGTTGATCCCCGTCTCCATACCTTGCGGTTCATTGCGACAGGACTATCCTTCTACTCAGACTCTCACATAACGTGATTACCCATTGTTTTCATATGGATTTGGCTGCTTTCTCGTAGAAAAGTTCAGTAACATTAGGACGTTAGTCTAATTCATTGTGTGGTGGCACACATGTTGAACTACAGGTATCCGTCTTCCGGGCCAAGGCGCCCGCCAAGCTCTGTATTACAAAACCGATAATGACAACAGACTCTAAACTATAGGGGGAGCACAATGACTGAGAAACACGTTTATCCGGTAAGTCCGGAGGTGGCGAAACATGCGCTGCTGAACCGTGATCAGTACGAAGATATGTATCGGCAATCTATCGAGGACCCGGACGCGTTCTGGGGCGAGCACGGTAAGCGCCTTGAATGGATCAAGCCGTTTTCCCGGGTCAAGAATACCACCTACGACTACGACAACCTCTCCATCAAATGGTTTGAAGACGGTGAGCTGAATGCTGCCGCCAACTGCCTGGACCGCCATCTGGAAAAGCGCGGCGATCAGACCGCCATTATTTTCGAAGGTGACGATCCCGCTGATTCCCGCAATGTGACCTATCGCGAACTGTATGAAGAAACCTGTAAGTTCGCCAACGTCCTGAAAGCTCAGGGCGTGAAAAAGGGGGATGTGGTTACCATCTACATGCCGATGATTGTTGAAACGGGCGTTGCCATGCTGGCCTGTGCCCGTATCGGTGCTATTCACTCCGTTGTCTTTGGTGGTTTCTCACCGGAAGCCCTCGGCGCGCGTATCGCCAACGGCAAGTCCCGTTTTGTGGTTACCGCCGACGAAGGTGTTCGAGGTGGTCGCAAGATCCCCCTGAAGAAGAACGTGGACGCGGCACTGAGCAATGAAGCGAACGCCAATGTTGACAAGGTGATTGTGGTCAAGCGCACCGGTGGCGATGTGCCCTGGAAAGACGGCCGTGATCAGAGTTATGAAGAGCTTATGAAGAGCGCTTCAACGGATTGCCCTGCGGAGCCGATGAACGCGGAAGACCCGCTGTTCATGCTGTACACCTCCGGCTCTACCGGCGCACCGAAGGGCGTACTGCACACCACCGGTGGCTACATGGTCTATACCTCGATGACCCACCAGTATGTGTTTGATTATCACGATGGCGACGTGTACTGGTGTACCGCCGACTTCGGGTGGGTCACCGGCCATAGCTATATCCTGTATGGCCCGCTCGCCAATGGCGCCACGACGGTTCTGTTCGAGGGTGTGCCCAACTACCCGGATACCTCCCGCATGGGGCAGGTGGTCGACAAGCACAAGGTGAACATCCTGTACACAGCGCCTACCGCCATCCGCGCCTTGATGGCGGAAGGCGAGTCCTGCATGGATGGCACCACCCGTGACAGCCTGCGTCTTCTGGGTTCCGTGGGTGAGCCCATAAACCCCGAAGCCTGGGAGTGGTACCACCGTGTTATCGGCAACAGTAAGTGCCCGATTGTGGATACCTGGTGGCAGACCGAGACCGGCGGCATCCTGATTTCGCCGCTGCCGGGCGCCGTCGACCTGAAGCCGGGTTCGGCTACCGTGCCGTTCTTCGGTGTGAAGCCGGCACTGGTGGATAATGACGGCAAGATCCTGGAAGGCAAGACCGAGGGTAACCTGGTGATCCTGGACAGCTGGCCCGGCCAGATGCGCACCATCTACGGCGACCATGAGCGCTTCAAGCAGACCTACTTCAGCACCTACAAGGGCATGTATTTCACCGGTGACGGCGCCCGTCGTGATGAGGATGGCTACTACTGGATCACCGGCCGGGTGGACGACGTTCTGAACGTGTCCGGTCACCGTCTGGGTACCGCCGAGGTCGAGAGCGCTCTGGTGGCCCACGACAAAGTCGCCGAGGCGGCTGTGGTAGGCTACCCTCACGAGATCAAAGGGCAGGGCATTTATGTCTACGTGACCCTGGTTCACGGTGAGGAGCCGTCGGACGAGCTGAAGAAGGAGTTGGTTCAGTGGGTACGCAAGGAAATCGGTCCCATTGCGTCTCCGGATGTGATTCAGTGGGCGCCTGGACTGCCCAAGACCCGCTCTGGCAAGATTATGCGCCGTATTTTGCGTAAGATTGCATCGAACGAGCACGATCAGTTGGGTGACACCTCCACACTGGCGGACCCGGGCGTGGTGGATGACCTGATCAGCGGTCGTGAGAACAAGTAAGGCCTGTTTGAGATCAGGTCGTGTAACCTGCGAGGAATCTGTTGAATGACACAAACCATTATCGTCGCCGATGATCACCCGCTGTTCCGTGCAGCATTGAAGCAGGCGGTCAGCCAGGCGGTTCCTGATGCGGAAACAGTCGAGGTCGACAGCATCAAGGCGCTGCAGGCGGCGGTGGAGTCGCATCCGGATGCGGATCTGGTGTTACTGGATCTCAATATGCCGGGTGCCCATGGCTTCTCGGGGCTCGTGTTTATGCGCGGGCAGTATCCGGGGTTGCCGGTGGTGGTTGTGTCGGGCTCGGAGGAGATGCAGGTGATGCGCCGTTCGATCGACTACGGGGCGTCGGGGTTCATTCCGAAGTCGGCGCCTCTGCCTACCATTACCGAGGCGATTCAGGCGGTCCTGGAAGGGGATGTCTGGTTGCCACAGGGTGTGGCGGACAAAATCGAGCAGATGCATTCGGATATGACGGATTTTTCCGAGAAGCTGGCGTCGCTGACGCCGCAGCAGTTCCGTGTGCTGGGTATGTTGGCCGAGGGGCTTCTGAACAAGCAGATTGCGTATGATCTGGATGTGTCGGAGGCGACCATCAAGGCGCATATTACGGCGGTGTTCCGGAAACTGGGGGTTCGTAATCGAACTCAGGCGGTGATTGCGATTCAGCAGATGGAGATTGATCCTTCGGATCAGTCGTTGTCTGGTAGCTGACGTTCAGCTTTTTTCGGTTTGTTATGAAGCGGGAGCCTTTGGGCTCCCGTTTTTTTTTGCTCTCTGCTTTTGTTGATGGGTGCTGGTCGGGTGAGTCTTCCACGGGCACGCTACGAGCACATCCA
>NZ_JBJJLB010000028.1:0-88581 GCF_045449795.1 Marinobacter alkalisoli | reverse complement strand
TGGCCGAAGAGATCCCGTGGAAGACTCACCCGACCAGCCCCTCCGACTATGGTGATAGCTTCTCTTTCTACAAGGTACGCGTGTACGCAAATGTTTTTGTAGTCACCAAAAATTCATTCATCTGCCATTGTTATTGGATCTTTCTTTCTGTAAATTCGGCTCACACTTGTACGCTCAAAGTGATAGAGGCGTGCTGAACGATTGTGTTTTCAGAATGAAAGGTGACGAATGAACGCTGCTGTTAAGCCCGATTCAATGGGAAATGCCGTGTTTGGAAAACCCGATGAGCGTGAGCTTCGGGACAGGATGAAGAAGGAGCTGCCGGCGGATACGTTCCAGGCGCAGACCTGGCGGGTGATCTGGTTTCTGCCGTTGCAGATGATCATCTGGGGCGGGATTGCGACGATTCTGCTGGCGGGGTTGCCGTGGTATGCGAATCTGGGCCTTGGGCTGGTGGTCGGGCATACCATTGGTGCTCAGGCGCTGCTGGCCCATGAGGTGTTGCACGGGGCGCTGGGCATGAGCAAGCGCTGGCAGAATTTCTTTGGTTGGCTGGGGTTCGGGCCGATGATTGTGCCGCCGGAGTTCTGGCGCAAGTGGCACAATGTGGTGCATCACGGCAATACCAATACCGGGGATACGGACCCGGACAGTTTCGGTACCTTGCGCCGTTACAAGACCGATCCCAAGCAGAAGAAGTTCACCAGGCTGGCGCCGGGTTCAGGTACCTGGTACAGCTATCTGTTCCTGACTTATTCGTTCACCTTTCACGCACAGCTGGTGCTTTGGTTCCAGGCGAAGCGTCGTAAGCAGTTTCAGGGCTTCGATCGTAGCAAGGCGATTCGCCAGACCTTTTACTGCATGGCGCTGTGGGCTGTACTTGCGGTGATCTCCGGTCCTCTGGCGCTGTTTACGGTGGTTGTACCGTTCATGGCGGCTAACGCCCTGGGGCAGGGGTATATCCTCACCAATCACTTCCTGCGCCCTCAGACGGCCACCAATAATCCACTGGACAACTCCATGAGCCTGCGCAGCCATCCGGTGCTGGATCGGTTGCACTTCCGGTTCAGTCATCATGTGGAGCACCATTTCTTTCCGAAAATGGGGCACAACATGGCGCCGCGTGTGCGGAAGTGGCTGGAGGAGAATCACGGGGAGCGGTATATGGCGATGCCCCATAGTACGGCGCTGAAACTGCTGTATACGACCCCGAGGGTTTATAAGTCGTCTACGGAGTTGGTGGATCCGAATAATCCGGAGCGGGTGTTTGATTTGTTGCCGTTGCAGAGGCAGTTTGCAGCCAGTAATAGTCGTTAAATGATTTGGTTTTGTCGGATTACGCCTGCGGCTAATCCGACCTACGTTTTTACGTTTACGCCGTGAACTGAACTGCGTCATATACTCGGAGGAGCGGGCGACAGGGACGTGTTCCAAAACCGTGCGGAGCCATGGATGGCGGAGCCGAGCGTACAGGGAAGTATTCACAGCGTGTTTTGGAACACGTCCCTGTCGCCCGCTCCGGACTCCGATAATCCCGCGCTACTTGCTCCCAGCGTACCCAAGCTCCTTGTTCACCAGATTAAACAGCTCCTCGCCACCATGCCAGCGATCAAAGTTCTCCAGAAACTGGTCGGTGAGGGCGCGTTTCCAGCCGATGAAATCGCCGGCCATGTGGGCCGTCATGATGACGTTTTCCATGTCCCATAGTGGGTGATCTTCCGGTAGCGGTTCTTCCTCGAACACATCCAGGCCGGCGCCGGCGATCTCACCGTTCTTTAAGGCGTCGACCAGATCATCGGTTTTAACGATGGGGCCGCGGCCGATGTTGATCAGCCGAGCGTGGGGGCGCATGGTCTTGAATGCCTTGCTGTCGAACAGGCCTTCGGTCTGGGGCGTTAGCGGCGCGGCGATGACCACATAATCCGCCAGGGCCAGCTGTTCGAACAGGTCGTCGTTGCTGTGCACGGCGACAAAGTCAGGGTCGTCATGGCGCGCCTTGCGGGCAATGCCGTGGGGATTCATGCCAATGGCGCTGACCAGGCGACCGATCTGGCGGCCGATAGAGCCGGCGCCCACCACCAGGACATGATTGCCTTGTGCCCGTTCGGTATCCCGGTGCTGCCACTTGTGGTCCATCTGCAGGCGGATGGAGCGGGGGAAGTCCTTGGCGAACATCAGAATGGTGCAGAGCACGTATTCAGCAATGGTGCGGTCGAAAATACCCCGGGCGTTGGTAACCGTTACGTCGCCTTCGGTCAGCGCGGGGAACATCAGGGCGTCCACGCCGGCGCTGGTGGCGTGAATCCACTGAAGTTTGTCGGCGGCGGGCCAGGCGGCTTCCAGGGCTTCGGTGCGAAAGTCCGTCACCATCATCACATCGGTGCCGGGGAGGGTGTCTCTCAGAGTAGGTTCGTCACAGGCAAACCGTACGGTGGCTCTGGCCCGGAGGGCATCCATTCCAGGCGGTTCCTGTTCGTCCGGGGCAGTCAGAACGGTTACGACCGGTTTGCTGTGTTTTGTCATCTGTCCTCCACTCACCTGAATACGCTGTTTGAGGGCGCCGGGAACGCATGGCAAGGCGTTACGATCCAGCCTTGTACAGTCTGGTTCGCCGGTGGCGGGCGGTCAACCTGAGTTGCCGAAACAGAGGCGTTCAGTGCCCGGAAAATGACAGTTGATCCAAGCCTTGAATCTTTCTGTTGTCAGGCCTTGTTCCTCTCCTGTTTACTGACTAACCTGCATGAGTACCTTATATTTTGCCTTGTTTGCAGGAGGTGTTCTTATGGTCGGAGCCGCCAACAACGAAACTGGCCAGGCCAAGCCACGGAAAGTGAAGTATCGCAAGAGCAAGGCCAGTTGGAATCCCGCCATGCAGGCCATTCCGGTCCCCGGCATTCGTCGCATGGTGAATATGGCGGCGACCATGAAGGATGTGATTCACCTGTCCATCGGTCAGCCGGATCTGCCAACGCCCAAGCACATTATCGATGCCTACATCGATGCCCTGAATGCCGGGCAGACCGGTTACACCATGGACGCAGGTTTGCCGGAGCTGCTGGTGGCACTGCGGGACTATTACGGCAAGCGTTACAACCGGCGGCTGACGCGGGACAACATCCTGATTACCAGTGGCGCCACCGAAGCGATGTACCTGGCTATCTCCGCCACATCAGCGCCGGGGCGGCAGTTTATTGTGACCGATCCGTCGTTCCTGCTGTATGCCCCGCTGATCCGCATGAACGGTGGCGAGGTCAAGTTTGTTCCCACCCGGGCGGAGAACAATCATCAGCTGGATCCGGACGAGGTCATCCGCGCTATGGGCGCGCGCACCTTCGCCCTTATCCTCAATAACCCGAACAACCCCACCGGAGCGGTCTATCCCCGCAGCACGGTGGAGACCATTCTGGAAGAGTGTGCCTACCGCGGGATTCAGGTATATGCGGATGAGGTCTACGACCACCTGATTTTCGACGACGATGACTTCGCCAGCGTGCTGAACTGTTCGATGGACCTGGACAACATCATGTGCATCAGCAGTTTTTCCAAGACTTACAGCATGGCGGGGCTGCGGATCGGATGGGTTATTTCGAGCCAGGCGGCCATCAAGTCGCTGCGTCGCTATCACATGTTTACCACCTCGGTGGCCAACACCCCGTCCCAGTTTGCCGGGGTCGCGGCATTGACCGGTGACCAGCAGTGCGTCAAGGATATGGTGGACATATACCGGGAGCGCCGTGACAAGGTGGTTGAGCTGATCGATCAGACGCCCCATATGACCGGTTACAAGCCAGGCGGTGCATTCTTTGCCTTCCCGGATCTGCCGCCCCATGTGGATGGTTCTGATCTGGCCCTGCGCATGTTGAAAGAAACCGGCGTGTGCATGGTGCCCGGCGATGCCTTCGGCGAACACTGCACCAATGCAGTCAGGATCAGTTTCTCGACCACGTGTGAGAAACTCGAAGAAGCGTTTGACCGGGTAATACCGTGGATGGCGAAGCAACAGTTCTGAGGTGGATATGGCAGCCCTGGACTCGGTTCTCATTCAATGCCCGTACTGCTGGGAGACGCTGGAAGTCAGCGTCGACCCCTCGGTGCAGGAGCAGGAGTATGTTGAGGACTGCCAGGTATGCTGTCAGCCTATCCTGCTGAAGGTCGCGGTAGATGATGACCTGACGCCCCATGTTGAGGTTCACGCGGAGAACGAGTGAGCCTCTCTAACGAATTCTTAACCTACTCTGCGTTCGGGATGGCTTAGGCTAGCCCCTTCTGTTCGTGATCATTCCGGAGAAGATTCCATGGTTTTCAAGCGTTCATCCGTCCTGCCGGCTGTTCTCGCCCTGGCAGTCAGCCTGATCAGCGGTTGCGCCAGCCTGTCGCCTTATTCGATCTCGGAAGCGACACTGGAGCGTCACTTTCAGGATGCTGTCACCACCTTTGACCGGGAGCAGTTGAAAAGTGGCTCGCCATTAAGCCTGAGTCTGAGTGATGCCGATATCACCCTGGGGCCCGACGGCCGGGATGTGGCTGTTATCGATCTCAAGGGCCAGGTGGCACTCAATGCTCTGATGGCCAAGCTGCCGGTGGACCTTGCGCTGAAAGTGGAAGGGGCGCCGGTCTATGATGCCGAGGAAAGGGCGGTTTATATCCGTCGCCTCCAGCTGCTGGAGAGCAGTATCGATTCACCTCTGTTCAAGGGTGATCTCAAGCCAGTGACCGACAACGTGATGCGGGTTGTGGCGCAGATGCTGGAGACCATGCCAGTCTACCGCCTGGACGACACGGATGTTGCCCAGCGCATGTTCGGAATGGTCCCGATGGATGTCCGGGTGGCCCCCGGTCGGCTTGAGTTTGTGATGTCAGAATAAGCGTGGAAGAACGTAAAAGGGGCCGGAATCAGCGGCCCCTTTTACGTTACGTTATCTGCGTTATGGGGAAAATCAGGCGGTTGCTTTCAGGGCTTCCTCGAAGATATTCACCGCCTCATCAATCTGTTGTTCATTGACGATCAGTGGCGGCAGCCAGCGCACAATCTCCTGGTAGGGGCCGCAGCGCAGCATCAGCAAGCCGCGCTGCTCGCATTCCTTGAGGATCTTGCCGGCGCGCTCGCCATCCGGACAGCCGTCCCGCCGCATTTCCACGCCGACCATCAAGCCCTTGCCGCGAACATCCGCCATGTCCGGATAATCGTTTTTCAGGCTGTGAAGACTGTCTGACAGGCGTTTGCCCATCCTTTCCGCATTCTCCACCAGTCCTTCTTCGCGGATGACGTCGATGGTGGCAATAGCTGCAGCCGCTGCGACCGCATTGCCTCCGTAGGTGCCGCCCTGGGAGCCGGGCCAGCCCTTGGCCATGGTTTCTTCCGATGCCGCCAATGCCGAAATCGGGAAGCCGCTGGCCAGGCCCTTGGCTATCATGATGGCATCCGGCGTCACGCCAAAGTGTTGGTGGGCCCAGAACTTGCCGCTGCGGCCGAAGCCGGCCTGGACCTCATCGAACACCAGCATAATGCCGTGCTTGTCACAACGTTCCCGCAGGCCTTCCAGGAAGCGGGCATTGGCGGGCACATAGCCGCCTTCGCCCTGAATCGGTTCAATCAGCATGGCGGCGGTTTCTTTGGGCGCGGAGTAGGTTACAAAGATGCGATCCAGTTCCCGCAGGCAGAAGTCGGTGGTGTCTTCCAGGTTCCAGCCATAATGGTGGGCGTGGGGGAAGGGCGCCACGACAACGCCGCCCATCATCGGGCTCACCCCGGCGCGCAGCCCCACACTGGATGTAGTCAGGGACAGGGAGCCCATGGTGCGCCCATGGAAGCCACCATGAAAAACAATGATGTTTGGCCGCCCCGTGGCCTGGCGTACCAGTCGGATGGCGCCTTCAGCCACCTCGGTGCCGGCGTTGGAGAAAAAGAATGCATTCAGCGGGTCCGGGGTGAGTTCGCCCAGTTTTTCCGCCAGTTCCGGGAGCCGTGGATTCATCACCGTGGTCGCCTGGGCGTGAATCATGGTCGCCACCTGTTTCTGTGCAGCGTCCACAACTTTCGGGTGACAGTGACCGGTACTGGTGACGCCAATGCCGGAGGTGAAATCCAGATACCGTCGGCCATCCGGATCAATGATATAGGCGCCTTCGCCCTTGGCTGCGGTTATGCCAGTCGCCTGTTTCAGCAGTGGTGATAACTTGCCTTTTTGATCGGTCACGGTGCACCTCCCGAAGTGAATTTAGTCCCTTTTGCAGCCTAGTCCTAAAAAGCTGCTTTTCAAATGCATGAGAAAGATTAGTTGCCCGTATCCAGGCGCTGGCAGATCGCGCTGCCGACTTCATTGGTGCCCCGTCGGGTTCCGGCGTTCTCCGCGAGATCCGACGCCACGGCGTCAAACAGCTTTTGTCCGGCAGCAGCCAGCGCCGGGTCATTGCGCCCCAGCCACTCCAGCATGCGTGCGGTGGTGAACAGCATGGCCGTGGGGTCCGCCAGGCCCTGGCCGGCAATATCCGGGGCACTGCCGTGGGTGGGTTCGAACATGGACGGCATATCGGGGTCGGTGGGGTTCAGGTTGCAGGACGGGGCAACACCCATGCCTCCTGAAAGAACAGCGGCCAGGTCCGTCAGAATGTCACCCTGCAGGTTACTGGCGACCACCACATCAAAGGCCCAGGGGCACTGCACGAACTTCATGCAGGCGGCATCCACCAGTTCGTGGTGAGTGGCTACGTCCGGGTATTCCTTGCTGATGTCTTCAAAGGCTTCGGAGTACATGTCACCCCAGTAGCGCAGGGCATTGCGCTTGGTAACAATGCAGACCTGGCTTTCGCAGGTGCGGCCGTCCAGGGTTTTGAAGTGGCGTGTGCGCCCCTCTTTGATCCGATCGCTGGCTCGCAGGCGGGCCTGCTCAAAACCGTAGCGAATGATCCGGTCAGTGGCGTGGCGGGTGAACACTTCCATCTGGGTGGCGACTTCATCGGGTGTGCCTTTACGCAGCCGACCACCCTGGCTGACGTATTCGCCTTCGCTGTTTTCCCGGATGACCAGCATGTCGATGTCTTTGGCACGCTCATCGGCCAGGTACTGGCGGGCTCCGGGCAACAGCCGGGCGGGCCGTTCGCAAACCCACTGGTCAAACCCCTTGCGCATATCCAGCAGTGGCGCCAGGGAAATACTGTCCGGCAACAGGTAGCGCTGTGGGTCATCCACCGGGCCGGGATCGCCCAGGGCGCCCAACAGGATGGCATCAAATTCCTTGAGTTGGGTCAGCGCATCTTCCGGCATGGATTCGCCATGTTCTTCATGCCAGGCGTGGGAGGGCCAGGGAAAGCGGGTCCATTCCAGGTCCAGGTTATGCCTGGAGCGAAGCGTCTCCAGGCAACGCACAGCCTCGGCGACAACTTCAGGGCCAATGCCGTCGCCCGGGGTGACGGCGATGCGGGTTTTCTGGGCCATTCCGGAAACTCCTGTTGGTTTTGAAAGCGTATTGAACTATCCCTGTCAGTGTAGTCGCGACGGTGATGGATGCCACCGATCAACATGAACGTTGTTTTACGTGAGAAAGGGCGGGCGCTATAGTGAGTGGGATCTCCCGCTATCCTGGGATAGCGTGCCCAACTCAGAGGTAATATCTTGTTCTATCGCATTGTTACGATTGTTGGCGGGCTGGTGTTTGTTATCGTCCTGTTCGCCCTGATCTGGTTTTTCTGTAAGCAGTTTCTATTGCGTCACGGAGTGGAGGAACAGGCCTCCGACCGGGCAACGGTGCTGGCCACCTGGACCTTCGCCGGTATCAGTGTCGGGTTGGTGTTTGCCGTGGTGGGGGCGTTTATTCTGGGCCCCTGGGCGTTCTACCGAACCTTGCGGGGCCATGACGTGCCGGTTTCCGATGGCGCGGCTATCTGGTGGGGCTTTGGGATCGTGGTCCTGTCGATGGGTATCACCGCCGCCGGGTTCTTTGGCTTCCTTGGCCTGGTTGGTGCCTACTGACCGGCGCTTTCACGCAATGTGCCTGAGCTGTTCGCGGAACCAGATTAATGCGGGTTCCCGTTCATAAGCCTTGTGCCAGTAGAGGTGTACATCCAGGCCGGGTAGGTCTGCGGGCGGTGTGAGGATGTGTATATCCGCACGCTCCGCGATGATCCGGGCGTAGGTTTCGGGCATGGTCAGTAGCAGGTTCG
Organism: Marinobacter alkalisoli; assembly: GCF_045449795.1. Classification (NCBI taxonomy): domain Bacteria; kingdom Pseudomonadati; phylum Pseudomonadota; class Gammaproteobacteria; order Pseudomonadales; family Marinobacteraceae; genus Marinobacter; species Marinobacter alkalisoli. The sequence goes on along the minus strand of NZ_JBJJLB010000028.1, from coordinate 80,421 downwards.
TCCCCTCGACGACCCGGCAGGCTGCGTAGTAATGCTGACAACGCAGACGTATATGCCGTTGCACGCCCAGACGCGACAGCTCGAAATCCTCGATTCCGGGGCCCTCGGTGCGTGAGGACACCAACACGTGCTGGGCGGCGATATACCTGTCCATTGTAAGCTCACCTTCAGCCAGCGGATGCCCCGCCCTTGCCAATACCACCAGGCGATCCCGCCGCAACAGCTCATGGGCGGTCTGATTGCTCACCGGCAGCAGCACGTCCACCGCGAAATCCAGCTTTCCCGCGGCGAGCTGGGTTTCCATGTCCCGCCGGGGAATACGTTGGCTGACAATTTCCAGTTCCGGGTAGTGGTCGAGCCGTTGCATCAGCTGTGGCAGGAAAGTCGATTCCAGAATATCCCGCAACGCCAGGGAGTAGGTCTTACGCTGGGTCGCAGGATCAAAGGCGTGGAACTGGTTGACCGCCCCCTGGATCTGGGTAAGCCCGGGGCGCATGGATTCCAGGAATCGACGGGCCAGGGGGGTGGGAATCATCTGGTTGCCCTGACGGGTAAACAGTGGATCGTCAAAATGCTCTCGCAACCGTGACAGGGAATGGCTGACTGCCGGTTGTGTCAGGTGCAGCGCCTTGGCGGCGCGGGTCAGGCTGCCTTCCCGATAGATGGTGTCGAAAACGTGCAAAAGGTTAAGGTCCAGTCGGTTCAGAGCCATGATTGATTGCCAATTTGGTGAATAAGTATGGCTAATGATAAACGATAAGAAAAATTCAGTCGCGTAATAGTTGGCAGGGTTCTAGACTGGCTTCAATCAGTCAAGAGGCGAGGAACCAGCTATGGACTTTACCATCTCAGCGAAAGGCCAGGATTATCTCGAACGCGTTAAAGCGTTCATGAAAGATGAGATATTTCCGATTGAAGAACAGTACCACCGGGAGCTGGCCTCCCTGGATAACCGCTGGGTAGTGCTGCCCATCATCAGGGAACTGAAGGAAAAGGCCAAAGCCCAGGGCCTGTGGAACATGTTCTTCCCCGATGAAGAGCACGGTTGCGGCCTGCTTAACTCCGACTACGCCCTGATTGCCGAGGAAACCGGCCGCAGTTTCATTGCTCCGGAAATCTTCAACTGCAACGCGCCTGACACCGGCAACATGGAGGTGCTGATCCATTACGGCTCCGAAGAGCAGAAAGCCGAGTGGCTACCACGGCTGCAAAGCGGCGAAATCCGTTCCGCTTTCTGTATGACGGAACCGGCAGTTGCCTCATCGGACGCAACCAATATGGAAGCCACCGCCATTGTTGAAGGTGATGAAGTGGTCCTCAATGGCCGCAAATGGTGGAGCACCGGCATTGGTCATCCGGATTGCAAGGTGGCGATCTTCATGGGCCTGACCGACCCGGAAGCCCAGAAGCACCGCCGCCACTCCATGGTTCTGGTGCCGCTGGATACCCCGGGCGTGAAGATTGAGCGCATGCTGCCGGTGTTTGGCGAATACGATGAGCCGTACGGTCATGGTGTCGTCTCGTTTGAGAATGTCCGTTTGCCGAAGAGCGCCTTCATTGCCGGCCCGGGTCGTGGTTTTGAAATCGCCCAGGGCCGCCTGGGACCGGGCCGTGTTCATCACTGCATGCGGGCCATCGGCGCCGCTGAACGCACGTTGGAGTTACTGATCAAACGTGCAACCGGCCGTGAAGCTTTTGGACGCCCGATCGCAAAGCTGGGCGGTAATCCGGACATCATTGCTAATGCGCGCATGTCGATTGAGCAGGCCCGTTTGTTGACCCTCAAGTGTGCCTGGGCGCTGGATACCAAGGGTATCGCCGGGGCGCTGCAGGAAGTGTCCATGATCAAGGCGGTGATTCCGTCCATGCTGCAGACCATTGTGGATCAGGCGATTCAGATTCACGGCGGTGCGGGTGTCAGCGACGATGATTTCCCGCTGACGCAATTGTTCGCCTATGCTCGGGTATTGCGGTTGGCCGATGGCCCGGACGAGGTTCATCGGGCTATGGTGGCTCGTCTGGAGCTTCGCAAGTACAAGTCCTGACTTTGGTGCCTGGTTCGGTGAGGCCTCTAGAGTTGGTGCATGGAGCAGGTGGGATGGGGGTTCTGAAACACGCTCCTTCGGCACATCCATGTGACGCTTGGGCTCCGCCATCCATGGCTCCGCACAGTTTCAGAACCCCCATCCCACCTGCTCCTCCAAGCTCTGGGAGATTGCATTCAGCGTGAAGTCATTGAGGTATTGGGGGAAGTTTGGAGTTTGGATCGGATAACTGAAAATTATGGGAGTCAGCTGCGAGAGCCACTTCTGAAACCCTGCGGAGCCATGGATGGCGGAGCGGAGCGTACATGGATGTATTTACAGCGTGTTTCAGAAGTGGCTCTCGCAGCTGACTCTTGCACGGATTCAGATAAAAAAGACGGGGAACACAGATGACACAGCGAGTATTTATCACAGGCGGGGCCAGCGGACTGGGCCGGGCAATTGCACTGCGTTTTGCCAAAGAAGGCGCCAAGGTCTGTATTGGCGATATCAACCCGGAGCAGGGCGTTGACGTTGAGCAAGAGATCAACGCCGCCGGGGGCGAAGGTTATTTTGTCGAGTGTGATGTCCGCAGGCTGACAGACTTTGAGAAGGTCCGGGATGATCTGGTCAAGAAGTGGGGCGGTGTCGATGTGGTGGTGAACAATGCCGGTGTTGCCTCTGCGGGCTCCATCGAGGACACCACCATGGCCGACTGGGAGTGGATTCTGGATATTAACGTACTGGGCGTCGTTCGTGGCTGCAAGGCGTTTACGCCGCAGTTCAAAGAGCAGGGCTCTGGTGCGTTTGTGAACGTGGCCTCGATGGCCGGGCTTATGCTGGCGCCGCTGATGGACAGCTACAATGTCACCAAGGCCGGGGTTATTGCCCTGTCCGAGACGCTGAGCCAGGAGTTGAGGGATGCCGGGATTCATGTGAGTTGCGTGTGTCCGGCGTTTTTCCAGACCAATCTGACCAGCAGCATGCGATCGGATATTCCCGGTATCCAGCAGAATGTGAACAAACTGATGAAGCGCTCCAGTATCACCGCGGACGATGTGGCTGAAGATATCTTCCGTTCCGTTAAAGAAAAGGATTTCTGGGTGCTTCCCCACGCCAAGGAGCGTCGTATGTGGATGCTCAAGCGCCACGCACCCTGGGCCTTTGACTGGCTGATGCACCAGGAGAGCAAGCGCTGGATGAACAAGATGGGCGGTGGTAAGGCGTAAGTGTTGCCGTTGCCCCTTTAATGATGAAGTCTGTATTGATGAACCGACAGGAGAGCCCTGAATGACCCAGATCGACCAGGCCGTGGACATCCGCGAAGGCGAGGAACTGGACGTCAGCGCCGTTGACCGCTTTATGAAACAGGCCATTCCGGATCTGCAAGGTGATCCCGACATTCGCCAGTACCCGGGTGGCGCCTCCAACCTGACCTATCAGGTGGATTATGGCGATCGCTCCTACGTATTGCGTCGCCCGCCGTTTGGCAAGATCGCCAAATCCGCCCACGACATGCTGCGTGAGGCGAGGGTGATGGATGCACTGAAACCGGTGTATCCCTACGTGCCGAACATCGTGGCTATCTGTGATGATCATGACGTTCTGGGTTGTGACTTCTATGTGATGGAACGTCTGAAGGGCATCATCCTGCGTCAGGATTTCCCGAAGGACTTTGAATTGAGCGAGGCGGATACCCGCAAGCTTTGTCTCAATGTGATCGACAAGTTGGTTGACCTGCACACCGTGGATGCCAAAGCCGCGGGCCTGGACAAGTTGGGCAAGGGCGCCGGTTATGTGCAGCGACAGATCGGTGGCTGGAGCGATCGTTTCCGCAAGGCCCGCACCGACGATGTGGGTGATTTTGAAGCCGTGATGAGCTGGCTGAATAACAAGATGCCCGAGGACCTCGCCCAGGTTGTGATCCACAACGATTTCCGCTTCGACAACGTGGTGCTGAATCCGGATAACCCGTTTGAAGTGATCGGCGTGCTGGATTGGGAAATGGCCACCATTGGTGATCCGCTGATGGACCTGGGCAACAGCCTGGCTTACTGGATCGAGGCGGACGACGAGGGGCCGTTCCAGATGTTGCGCCGGCAGCCGACTCATCGTCCGGGCATGCTGACCCGTAAGGAAGTGGTGGAATACTACATGGATAAGTCCGGTTTCAAAGTCGATAACTTCGATTTCTACGAGATCTACGGGCTGTTCCGTCTTGCGGTGATTGTTCAGCAGATCTATTACCGCTTCTACCACGGTCAGACCAAAGACAAGCGTTTTGCCGCCTTTGGTCATGCGGCCAATTACCTTGAGAAGCGCTGTCAGCGACTGATTGAAGCGAGTGACCTGTAATGGCGACGATCTATCTGATTCGCCACGGACAGGCCAGTTTTGGCAAGGATAACTACGACCAGCTTTCGCCCCGTGGCTGGGAGCAGGGCCGGGTGCTCGGTCGCTGGCTGGCGGGCAAGGTGCAGCCCAATGCGGTGTTTGGCGGCAACATGGAACGTCACCGGGAAACCGTGGAAGCCATTGCCAGCGGTTACGGCGATGCCCTGCCGGACATGCAGGCGGTGGGTGGCCTGAACGAGTTTGATCATATGCAGGTGGTTGAACGACTGCGTCCGGAATGGGCCGACCGGCAGCGTATGGCCACGGATCTTGCTGCTTTTCCCAAGCCCGCCCGTGCCTTTCAGCAGGTGTTTGAGGAAGCCATGGCCCGCTGGGTCAGTGGTGACCACGATGACGAGTACAGCGAAAGCTGGGACGCCTTCCGAAGCCGTGTCATCACCGCGCTGAACGAATTGATCGAGTACGCCGATGGCGGCGATACCCTGGTGTCTACCTCCGGCGGACCCATTGCCGTGATTGCCCAACACCTGTTGCACCTGAGCGACCACAAGGCGCTGGAGATGAACAGCGTGATCGCCAATACCAGCGTTTCACGCATTCTCTATTCCGGTGCCCGCCGCAGCCTGGCGGTTTTCAATAATTACAGTCATCTGGAAGCGGAAGACCCTGCCCTGGTGACCTTCCGATAACGATTTGAGGTGAATGCATGAGTAAAGAGCTGTTTGACCTGACAGGTAAAGTCGCGCTGGTGACCGGTGCGAGCCGTGGTATTGGCGAAAGCGTTGCGCGGACACTGGCGGACTACGGGGCCCACGTAATCTGCAGCAGCCGTAAAATCGAGGGCTGCGAAGCGGTGGCCAGCAGTATTCGGGATGCCGGCGGCAGTGCGGAAGCTTATGCCTGCCATATTGGTGAGATGGACCAGATTGAGGATATCTGGGCGCATATCGGGGCAGAGCATGGCAGGCTGGACATCCTGGTCAACAATTCCGCCGCTAACCCGTATTTTGGGCCGGTAGAGGACACCGACCTGGGCGCTTACCATAAAACCGTGGATGTGAATATTCGCGGGTACTTCTTCATGTGTGCCCGTGGCGCGCAGCTGATGAAGAAAAATGGCGGTGGATCGATCGTCAACGTGGCGTCCGTCAACGGCGTAAACCCCGGCCACTTCCAGGGCATTTACTCCGTTACCAAGGCGGCAGTGATTTCCATGACCAAGTCCTTTGCCATGGAGCTGGGACAGCAGAAGATCCGCGTCAACGCTCTGCTGCCAGGACTGACGGACACCAAGTTCGCCAGTGCCCTGACCTCCAACGATGCCATCAAGAAACAGGCCATGGCCCATATCCCGATGAAGCGGGTCGCTGATCCGAGCGAGATGGCGGGTACCGTACTGTACCTGGCTTCAGATGCTTCCAGTTACACCACTGGCGCCTGCATCAATGCCGACGGTGGCTACCTGACTGTCTGAACGTATGCAGCGACGGCTGAAAAGGAAAGGCCAGCTACGTACTGTGGGTAGCTGGCCGGATCCTGCCATCACTCCCGTCGTTTGATGTTACCTGTTTCATCAGAAATCACGATTTCCACGCGACGGTTCTGTTGCCGGCCCGCTGCACTGTCGTTGCTGGCAACCGGGTACTCCTCGCCATAGCCGCGGGTCTCGATCCGGCTCCGGCTGATGCCCCTGTCCGTCAGAGCATTGCGCACGGCCTCGGCCCGACGCTCCGAAAGCCCCTGGTTGTACGAGGCAGCCCCGGTGCTGTCGGTGTAGCCTTCCACGCGAACGCGGCGTTCTTCGTACTCCGACATGAAATCTGCGAGGCGGGAAATGGTTTGTTCGCCGGCCGGTTTGAGATCGGCACGGTTGAGGTCGAACAGCACATCGCCCAGTGTCAGCACCATGCCACGATCCGTCTGCTCGGCTTCCATTTCCGCCATCCGGGCACGAAGCAGTTCGGCTTCACGCCGGGCCTCCTCTGCCGCGGAGGAACTCATTCGCAGTTCCAGCTCCTTACGGCGTTCCTCGGCGGAATTGATTTCGCTCTGCAATTGAGCCCGCTTACCCTGTTCACCGGCAATTTGCGCATGCCGGTTGGCGAGGTAAGCCGCGTGTTCAATCTCGACGATTTCAGCGCCATCTTCCAGCAGAGATTCGGCACGGGCCAGCTGGTCTCGGGCTTCCCTTAATTGCTGGTCCCCGCTACGGGCGACGTTGGGGTCGTTGCGGATTTCCTCGTAAGCAGCGCGTGCCTCGTTGACCTTTTGATTGTCCGGGGGCGTACCGGCGCACCCAGCCATGAAGACCGACAAGCCCACAGCCATGCCCAGAGTCAAGTTGCGTGTGTTCATAACTATCTCCTTACTCAGCTGAGGCCTTTACTGGCGTTGTTCGATTCGCTCACGAAGAGATTCGATACTGCGGTTAATCTCCTCAACGGCTTGTTCCGCTTTGGCCGTGTCCGATCTGGCGCCGGCCAGCTGTGCATCGACGGATGCCTTTTCCAGCAGGCGTTCGGCTTCAATGTACTTTTCCTGTTCAATGAGTTCTTCTGCGTCGGCAACCCTGTTCTGAGCCTGATTAAGCAGGACGGGTTCGAAATCCCGGGCGTCCGATGACACGGCTTGCTGAATTGAGGATTCGGCGGTCTGAAGCTCCCCATCCGGTCGTTCGCCGGAACTGGCACAACCACCCATCACCAACGCGATGCCGATGATGCCTGTAGCGGTTAACATCGAAGTATGCTTGTTCATGCACTATCTCCTTCCAGTGAAGGACGGGGAAAGGTACCCCACCCGAACGATCGACACTCCCGGGTACAGCCTTGATCCGGAGTCGCACATGGACGCTCTTATCCAGAGTGTCTGTTGGTGCTACGGATAAGATTAGCAGGCAGTTGTGTTGTCGACATGAAAGGTTGGCAAGAAAATGTGAGAAAAGGCGGGAACTGGCGGCCCTTTAGCGGATTTCAGGGCCACCTTCTGCCTTGGACAGGGTGGTTCCTACCGGAGGCTGGTGGTGCAGGGAATAGAGAATGCGGTCAAGTACGGCCTGGCCATTCCAGGCCGGATCGGTGTTCACCATACCGACCACAGCCCAGGTGGTATTTCTCTCATCGCGGGTGAAACCGGCAATGGAACGGACATTTTCCAGGTAGCCGGTTTTAATCCGGCCCAGGCCATCCATGCCGACATTCCGCAGGCGCCTGGCCATGGTGCCGTCCATCGCGATCAGGGGCATGGACGCCATCAGGTCTGCGGAAAACGGACTGTTCCAGGCGTGTTGAAGGATCTGGGCGCCCTGGCGGGCAGTAATCCGGCCATGGCGTGTTAATCCCGCGCCATTATCGATCACCATGCCGGCAGTGGACACCCCTTTGTTTTCCAGCCATTCGTAAATTGCGCGAATCCCGGTGACCCGGTCATCGTCTTCGCCTTCGACGCGGCTTTCCGCTCCAATCGTCAACAACAACTGGCGAGCCATCACGTTGCTGCTCCACTTGTTGATGTCCCGCACCATGGTGACCAGGTCGGGTGACGTGGTTTTGAGCATCAGGCGGGCATCGTCAGGGGTGGTCCCGGTGAGGTTGTCGCCAGCCAGGGTGATTCCCATCTCAGATAACAGGGAGCGGATCAGCGATGCGGTGTACTGTTCGTGAGGCAGCAGTGACAGGTAAGCGGTGGTGCGACAGCCTTGGGGCAACTCACCGGTTACCCGGACGGTCACCCGCTGATCTGTGTGGAACACCGGCTCCCATGTAAAGCCGCGGCGGGAAGGGCAGGGGCCTTCAGCGGTGGCCGTTACCCGGTTATCTATCACCACTTCACTCAGGGCCGGGGCGCTCCAGGCCTGGGTGCCACGCTCGTCGGCACGAACCTGGAAGTGGATCAGGTTCAGGTTGGTCAGTACTGCGGACGGCTTCACCAGGAAGGGAGCGTAAGGGTTGTTACCGTTATCGTCGAATGTCGGCAGCCCGCCTGCAATTTCGAAGTAATCGCCATCCAGGATCAGATCACCATTGATGGTTGTGACGCCCATGCCGCGCAGTTCCCGCAGGGTGCTCCAAAGCCGCTCCAGGGTCAGCTTGGGGTCGCCTCCGAACCTGACGTAGAAGTTGCCGTCCAGGGTATTGCCGGTGAGCTGACCATCCGTCAGGAAATCGGTATCCCAGTGGTGGGTGGGGCCGAGTATTTCCAGGGCTGCGTATGTTGTGACCAGTTTCATGATTGAGCCGGGGCTCATCAGCGCATCGGCATTGATGTACTGGTCAATACCTGGTCCATTGAGAGGGATGGCGGCCATGCTCAGGGCATTGTCATTACTCAGCGACTCAACGGCGTAATCCCGGACCTGATTGCTCCAGGTTCTGGTTTCGGATCTGGTCGCCTCATCCTGCGCAAGAACAACCGGGCTGCAAGCCAGGGCAAAGGCGGCAGCGCCAGCGACAAACGTTGTCGGCGCGCGCAGGCCAGGGCGACGATCAGGCGACGTTTGCTGGCAACGGAAGACAGATTGTTTTAAGCGGAATATCGCTGACGTGAACATGGCCGGACCCATCCGTGTGTTATTCGACAACAATAGCCCAAATTTGCGGATCATACTATGTGGAAAAGCTCTACATGACGTTAAAAAATGCCAGTAGAGTCGTTGTTTATATTGCATTTTTGTGAAGGCTTGTAAGGTCCCTTTGGAATCAGGTAGTTAAGGTGCGCTGTATGAACACGACACCGGGTTCCGTGAGCCAATGGAAATTTGTGTGCCTGAGTGATAATGGCGGCCAACCTTATTTCGTCAGGGAGACATCAACCATGTCCAATTTGTTCGTCCATAACGTCAACGTGCTGGGTTCGGTCGCCACTTCATCACTGGCGGCATGGCGTGGTTGCCTGGTTGTGAAGCAGGGGAAGCAACCGGAGAAACCGCTTGTACTCTATGACATCGAGGCCTGCCCCTACTGCCGCCGGGTGAGGGAGGCGCTGACTGCGCTGAATCTGGATGCTGAGATTCGTCCATGCCCGAAAGGGGGAAGGCGGTTCCGGCCGGAAGCCGAGGCTGTCGGCGGCAAGCAGCAGTTTCCTCTGCTGGTGGACGAGAATTCCGACACGGTGATGTATGAGTCCGAGTCCATCGTGGCCTACCTGTTCCGTGAGTACGGTAACCGATCAGTACCCGGCTTCTATCGGAGCAAAACCTACCAACCGGCTCTCGGTTCTTTGGCATCCGCCGCCAGTGCCCTGCGGGGGCTGAGAGCCACACCTGCGAAAGCGCCGCAGCAACCGTTGCACCTCTGGAGCTTTGAGGGCAGTCCTTTCTCCCGCCTGGTTCGTGAGAAGTTGTGTGAGTTGGAGATTCCCTACACCATCCATAATCTGGGCAAGGAACACTGGACCGAAATCGGGCCGGCAAAGCAGCGTATCAAGCCAGGGCCCTACACGCCGATTCCGGGTGGCAAGCGGGACGCGTTCTTTCAGGTTCACAAGCGCGTGCAGGTGCCGTATCTGGAGGATCCCAATACTGGCGAGGGGTTATTTGAGTCGTCCCGTATCCTGAAATACCTGGATGCTACTTACGCCAGTTGATGCTGTCCTTGGCTGTCTTGCCCCATGACATTTGCGTCTGTCAGTCCCAGTTCGGAGCGAATCCGGGATTGGCGATGCGTTCGTTCCTGTCCAGTTGATCGATGGCGGCGATCTCCTCCTCACTGAGCTTGATATTCAAGGCATCCAGGTTGGCCTTCTGGTGCCTGGGCCGGGTGGAGGACGGGATGGCAGCCACTCCTTTCGAGACTATCCAGGCAATGGCAATCTGTGCGGCAGAGGCGTTGTGCTCGGCACCGATACGGATCAGGGTGTCATTTTCCATGACCTTGCCCACCGCCAGTGGCATATAGCCTGTTACCGGGATGTCCAGTGCCCGGGCGTGCTCGATGACCTTGCGATTACCGAGGAAGGGGTGAACCTCCACCTGATTCGTAAAGATCGGGGTATCCCCCAATATATCCTTTGCCTGGTCCATCTGGGCGCAGGTGAAGTTGGAAATACCGATGTGGTCGGCCAGCCCCTCTCTCCGGGCATCCCGCAACGCGCCCAGGTACTCGGACATCGGTACTTCGTCTCCCGGCGAGGGCCAGTGAATCAATGCCAGATCCACGTGATCCGTCTTTAACCGCGCCAGGCTGTCGTGGAGGCTGTTGATCAGGTCGCTGGCGTGGAGCTTGTCGTGCCAGATCTTGGTGGTCAGGAAAATCTCCCGGCGGGGAATGCCGCTGGAAACAATGCCATCGCCCACTTCCGCCTCGTTCTCGTACATCTGGGCGGTGTCGATATGGCGGTAGCCAAGGGATAAGGCGCTCTTGACGGCGTCTCTGGCGTCATTGCCTTTCAGGCGAAAAGTACCCATACCGATCTCTGGAAGTGCGCTGAATGACATGGTGTCCTCCTTTGCGAATTCTGTGTCTTTAATGTGGTGTCCGCGTACTGGTTCTTCAAGTGGCCCGCAGGTATCATGGCGGCCCTGTAACCCAATCAGCTATCACAGCAGCGCGGAGCAAAAGGGCAAATCATGCTGACCGGCCAGTGTCTATGCGGCGACATCACCTTTGAATACGAAGGTCCCCTGGGACCGGTTGCCCTGTGCCATTGCAGCCAGTGCCGCCGTGCCCACGGCAGTGCCTTCTCCGCCAGTGCGCCGGTGCAGAAAATTCGCTTTCGTTTCGTCAGTGGCGAAGACCAGGTCCGGGAGTACGAATCGCGTCCCGGCAAATATCGCGCATTCTGCGGTCGTTGTGGCAGTCACCTGTACAGTCGCGTGGACGCCATACCCGGCATCCTGCGGTTACGCGTCGGTGTTATCAACGAACCGCTTGGCAAGGGACCGGCGCAACACGTCTTCGTGGGCTCCAAATCCGACTGGTTCGAAATTACTGACGACATTCCCCAGTTCGAGAAGACCGAAAGAACCAACGACCCCCATTGATAACCGTAAGCGGTTACCGGGCCGGCACCACCCGGTAGACCTTGCCTTTGGATGAGTCGGTCAGCAGCCACAGCGCGCCATCCGGCCCCATACGCACATCGCGGATACGTTCACCGAGAGTCTCCAGAAGGTCTTCCTCTTCTGTCACTTCCTCGTTCTCAATGCCCAGACGAACCAGTTTCTGCATCTTGAGAGCGCCTACAAACAGGTCACCCTTCCACTCCGGAAACTGGTCCCCGGTGTAGAACGCCATGCCGGACGGGGCAATGGACGGATCCCAGTAGTGCAGGGGATCGGTCATGCCCTCCATGGTGGTTTTGCCCGAGATGGTTGCACCAGAATAGTCGATTCCGTAGGTCACCCTGGGCCAGCCATAATTGTGGCCGGCGCGGATGATATTGATCTCATCGCCGCCCCGGGGGCCGTGCTCGTGGCTCCAGATTTCACCCGTATCCGGGTGAACAGTCATGCCCTGAATGTTGCGGTTGCCGTAGGTAAAGAAGGTATCGTTGACGGCGGAATCGTCCAGGAACGGATTGCCGGGAGCAGGGTCGCCGTTGGTGGTGATGCGGTGGACGCCGCCGGCATCGTCATCGGTTTTCTGTGCGCGATCCATCTCGCCCCGATCACCCACGGCCACGTACAGGTTGCCGTCAGCGTCAAATGCCATGCGACCGGCGAAGTGCCGGGCGGTGTTGCCCCGCGGCATGGCTTCGAAGATGACGTCCACATCCTCAAGCTGGTTTCCGTTGAGTGTCGCCCTGGCAACGCGGGTGGTCATGCCCTCCCGGCTTATCTTGTGGGCGTAACTGAGGAACAGCGTTTGATTGCTCTCGAAGTTCGGGTGCAGAGCAATGTCCAGCAAACCGCCCTGGCCAGACACTACAAGCTCCGGCAATCCCTGAATGGGGATGTTCAGTAGCTCTCCATCCGCAATACGACGCAATCGGCCCTCACGCTCGGTCACCAGTTGCGAACCGTCCGGCAGGAAGGCAAGGCTCCAGGGGTACGCCAGGCCAGTGGCGATGGTCTCCAGCCTGAAGTTTGCCTTGTTCGAAGTAAATGTGTCGCCAAGGGCGGCATAGGGAAGGCATCCCAGCATACCCACGCCCAGTGTCAATGTTGCTGCCGACCTGAATAATTCGACCATGATGCCTGTCCTCTGTGCGTTACCGGGGGCCATTCTTCAGGGTAGCACTCTCAAGCTCAGGTGCGAGTTGTAAAGACGAGCCCAGTCTATTCAGAATTAATTATTGTTCGATGTTTAAAATAATAATGATTCGCATTAATATATGCGCCGTTTGTCATCATTCTGAGTCAGGAGAGAAGTCATGCCGCAGTCCCCGACCACCGGCTTTCGCCGCAAAGCACTGGCCAGTGCCATCCTCTGGGCCAGCTTGCCCGGTTTTTCTGTCGCCCAGGAGCAGGAAACCACCACACTGGATGCCATTCAGGTGTCCGCAGACAGGGGAGCGGAGTCTTCCGAGTCCACCGGTAGCTACAAAGCCGGTACAACCAGCACTGCGATGAAAATGGACCTGTCCCACAGGGAAACTCCGCAGGCTGTGACGGTCATTACCCGCGAGCAGATGGACGATTTTGGTCAGGATGATGTGAACGACGTGCTTGAAGGCGCGACCGGGGTAACTGTCGAATCGGTAGAAACGGACCGCACCTATTACACCGCTCGTGGTTTTGATATCAACAACTTCCAATACGACGGCGTGGGCCTGCCTGCAGTTTATGACAATGTTCAGGGCGACCTGGATACCGCTTTTTATGACCGGATTGAAGTGCTCCGCGGTGCTAACGGCCTGATGACCGGCTCTGGCAACCCGTCAGCCACGATTAACTTCATCCGCAAACGACCCACGGCGGATACACAGGCTTCCGTGGCTGTGACCGGAGGCTCCTGGGACAATCGGCGTATTGTCGGTGACCTGTCCGGTTCAGTATCTGAGTCTGGCAAGGTTCGTGGCCGTGTTGTCGCGGGATACCAGGATCGGGATTCCTATCTCGATCGCTACAGCAACGAGAAACAGATGTTTTATGGTGTGGTGGAGGCTGACATCACCGACACCACATTACTGACTCTGGGGCATGCCACTCAAACCTCTGATACTGACAGCCCGCTTTGGGGGGCCCTGCCGCTGTTTTACACCGATGGATCGGCAACGGACTTCAAGCGCTCCACCAGCACGGCCTCAGACTGGTCCTATTGGGACAATACCAATCACAACAGCTTTATTGAATTGCAGCAACAGCTGGGTGGCGGCTGGCAAGCCCGGGGTTCGGTGCTGCGCCTTGAGAAGGACAGCGAATCCGAGCTGTTCTATCAGTTTGGTGTGCCCGACCGGGAAACCGGCGAGGGGCTGATGGCTTACGCCAGTCAGTATGACCTGAACGTGGAGCAGCTGGTGGTGGATGCCTATGCCACCGGGCCTTTTCAGTTGGCCAATCGCACCCATGAACTGGTTCTGGGGGCAACCTGGTCACGTTCGGAAACCGAAGATGAATCACGCTACGGCCAGGGTATCGGGAATCCGCTGCCGCCGTTGGAGGAGTGGGACGGTAACTATTCCAAACCGACGTTCGATGCGGGTGTGGATGGATCCGACTGGACCGACAAGGAAATCAGCACCTATCTGGCCTCCCGCTGGTCACTGACGGATCGCCTGACGGCCATCACCGGTGTGCGTCTGACCTGGCTGGATTCCGAGGGTACCAATTACGGCAATAGCAAAGACACCAGCTATGACGCAATTGATACCCCCTATGCCGGGCTGATTTACGATCTCAACCGCAATCATTCCGTGTACGCCAGCTACACCGAAATATTCACTCCGCAAACGGAAGAGGACATCAACCGGGATCGTCTGGACCCGATTGACGGCGTGAATTATGAGCTGGGGCTGAAGAGCGAGTTCCTTGATGACCGCGTTCACACAACTGCGGCCATTTTCCGGACCAAACAGGAGAACCTGGCCGAGGCCGCAGGTACTTTTGAGAACGGTGTGGATACCTTCTACCGTGGCGTTGATGGGATCAGCAGTGAAGGCGTTGAGCTGGAGTTTGTGGGGGATGTGACTGATCGCATTCAGGTGTTTGCCGGGTATACCTGGGTCAATATCGAAGACGCGGATGGACACTCGACACGGGAATTTATTCCGGAGCATCTGGCGCAACTGCGCGGTACCTGGACAGTGCCTGGTGTGACCGGCCTTGAGCTGGGCAGTCAGATACGCTGGCAGTCAGGGATCAGCCAGGATCAGGGCGTTGCCACGGTTGGTCCGAATACCGGGGCCACGATTGTCACCGAGCAGAGCAGCTACGCCGTTCTGGACCTGATGGCCAGCTATGACTTTGCCCGCAACTGGAATGCCACACTCAATGTGAACAACGTCACTGACGAGAAATACATCGAGAGCCTGAAGAAGTTCGGCGCCTCGGCCCAGGGCTTTTACGGAGAGCCGGCCAACGCCAACCTGACGGTTTCCTGGAGGTACTGATCGCGGGCCGGAGCAGGAGCGCTCTTCCTGCTCCGGCATGGAATCAGTCAGGGAAAGCCGGCTTGGCCATACTTTTTTGATCAGCGACTGCAGAGACTGAAGGGAGGGCAGGGAATGACACCCGAGCAGGAAATGATTGAAGGATTAAAAATAGCCGCAAGTTCCGGGCTGCTTATAGGTTTGGCTGCCATTGGGCTGGTGTTGATCTCGGCTTTTGGTGGCTGAGCGTTGCCATGCGTTCCTTTCGATAGATACCGCAAGTCCCGCAATAACCGCCATCCGGTAACAGATACTGCAGACAGCAGCCCTTGCGCTGAGGGAGAGCGCATGAATGGCCGCTGAACTCTGCGGGAATCCAGTCAATAAAACGGTTGGCATCGCACTCGAACTGTTTCAGCCATGATTGAGCCAGCCGGCAAACGGCAGCCGGCTCGCCACGGTTCCATACCACTGAGAACGGCGCGCTGAGCCCCAGCCCGATACTGCTCCAGTAAGCGCCAGGACTCACGCCGAGTGCCTGCCGGAATATCGGGTACCAGGCATTCACCCGTGCTTCCACGCCACTGACAAAATCACTCACGTTGACCGGGGCCAAGGTGGTTGCCTGAAACCAGCGTGATGGCTGCTCCTTCCCAGGGCGCAATGCTCCGAAAAAGATCCGGTCGGGATCCGGCAGGGGCGCTTCCCCATGCAGAAAAAGCCGTAAGGTCAGAGGCGCGATGATGTTCAGGACAAGCTCCTGTTGCAGCACAGACAAACGCGCGGTGACGGCTCGGCCGCTTTGTGCGTCCGGGTAATCGGCGCGAACCTGCTGCCTCAGTAAATCTGGCTGGTGGAGGGCCTGTGACAGGGAGAACAGCGCCGGCCGGTTGGTATCCTGAGGTTGCAGGGCTGCGGCCAGTTCCGTGTCCCGATCCAGCCCGGCCTCGACAAGCAACTGGCGATACAGCTCCGGCCACTGCCGGAGTTCCGGTTCAGGCCCGACCATGGCGGCTCAGCCCCCACAGGAAGTAGACGCCACCGACCAGGGCCGCGAGTAGTCCCGCTGGCAACTGACCTGGATAAACCACAATGCGGGACAGGTAATCGGCGGCGGCAAGCAGCAGCCCGCCGACCAGGGCTGCGACCACCATCTGGCGGCCAACCGTCTGCTGGCCAAGCACGCGGGCCAGGTGGGGCGCAATCAGTCCCACAAAGCTCAGCGGCCCGATCACCACCGTGGCGGAAGCGGTCAGCACCGCCGCGACCAGCAGAAGCAGCAAACGAGCCTTGGCAACCGGCAAGCCCAGCGATGATGCGGAGGTGTCGCCGAGTGGCAAAAGGGTCAGGGGGCGGACGACCAGGCACAGAAACCCGCAGATCAGGACAACAAATGCCATCAGGCCAAAGGCTTCATTCTCCGAAATCAGCCAGGTGGAGCCGTACATCCAGTTCAGAAGCTGGGAGGCCACGGTGCCACCCGAGGCCATCACCAGTCGCAGCCCCGCATCCATGAATACATACAACGCCAGGCCGCCAAGCAGGAGTTGGTTGCCGGCAAACCGGTGCTTGCGTGCCAACAGGATCAGCAGGCCGAGCGCCGAGGCGGCGCCGAGGGTGGCGGAGCCAACCTGACCGACGCGCCCGACTTCCAGGCCGGACAGCACGATCATGACCATAACCAGGGCTGCGCCACCACTGATGCCCAGCATCTCCGGGCTACCCATGGGATTGCCGGTCATGCGTTGGATCAGCGTGCCGGCCAGCCCCAGGGCGACGCCCGCAAGAGTTGCCGCAAGCAGCCTGGGGCCGCGCCAGACCCAGGCTTCGTGCCACTGGCTGATGGCCGTCCAGTTCCAGCCCTCCAGCCCCGGGGACCAGCTCATGGACACCACTATGGTGATTAGCAGCAGAGCCACAACAACGCCACTGACCATGAAGGGCGAGCGTCGTTTCGGCAGGAAGCCAGCCGGGCTCGATTCCTGGCCAGGCATATGGTGGGTATTCCGGAAGCTTTGCAGGGCCATGAGGATGACCGGCCCGCCAATCAGCGCTGTGGTCGTTCCGGTGGGTACCAGGGAGCCATCACCCCAGGTGGAAGCCCAGTGCGCCAGGGTGTCGGCCAATAGCAGCAGTCCGCCGCCCATTAACGTGCTCCACAGCAAACGGCTGCCCAGGGTACGTGCGCCCAGGAGTCTGGCGAGCACCGGCGCTGCGAGCCCGATAAACGCGACAACGCCGACGCGGGCGACCACCGTGGTGCTCATCAATACCACCAGGAACAGCGCCAGCATGCGGATCAACGCCACCCGCGCGCCCAGTGAGCTGGCGGATGCCTGCCCCAACTGAAGCAACTGCAACGGTCGAATCAGCAGTAACATGAGGAATGCGAGCACCAGTACCCGCGGCCAGAGGTCCATGAACGGCTCCCAGTTACTCTGAACCAGGGAGCCAGCCCCCCAGATGAACAGGTTGCCGAGCCACTCCCCTTTAAGCAGCAGGAAGGCCATATTCATGGCGCCCAGGAAAAAGGTAATCACCAGGCCGGCGAGAATGACCGTCACCGGTGAAAAGCCCAGGCGCCAGGTCAGTGCGACGACCAGTCCGATAGCCAGCAAACCACCTCCCATGGCGGCCAGGTCCGGGCTGAATGCCAGCAGGCCGGGCGCAAACAGGGTGGCCACGGTGACGCCAAACTGGCCGCCGGCCTCGACACCCAGCGTCGTGGGAGACGCCAGGGGGTTGCCGAGGATCTGCTGGGTGACGGCTCCGGCCAGGCCCAATCCACAGCCGATCAGAATGGCTATGGATACGCGGGGCGCCCAGCTGTAATGGGCCAGCACCGAGGCGTACTGATCGGGATCGAATGTCCAGAATGCGGAAAGCAGCGCCGCAGGCTCCAGCTGATTCAGCCAGGGCGTGGCGCTGGCGATGAGCGCGCCGAGCCAGAGAATCACCGCTGCCGTTGGTAGTGTGGCCGGAATGGTCGGGCGTGCCGAAGGCAGGGGGGAAGTGTCAGCGTACATTGTCGGCCCCTCCTTCCAACAAGCTGTCGGCAAGCTGCGTCGCGAGTCGTTTAACCGGAAACACGCCGCCAAATGGCCATGTGGCGTCCACTTGATAGATCTGCTCACGCTTTACTGGTGGCAGGTAAGTCCAGAACGGGCTGCTGGCGAGATTATCCGACAGTCCGGGCGGGGTTGGTGAAATCACCACGACACGGCTGTCTTCATAGGGGGCAATCGCCTCAAGCCCGACCACTGAAAAACCCCAGAAGTTGCCCTGCCGTGACCAGGTGTTGGTCAGGCCAAGCCCCTCAAGAGCTCTCTGGTACAGGCCGTTGGGGGCATAGATCCGCACATGTCGATCGTCCAGGAAGTTCACCAGGGCGACCGGCCTATCAGTCATGCCGGCGTTTTCCAGGCGTTGGCGTTGGGTCTTCAGGGTCCGTTCTATATCCGCCAGGATAGCTTCCGCGCGTGCCTCGCGATCCAGCATGTCGCCCAGTGTCAGCAGCATTTCCCGGGCCTTGTCGAACGGCTGGCTTCCCTCCCTGTACACGCTGATCACGTAGGTGGGGGCGATCCGTTCCAGCAGATCGGCGGCCGGCGCCATTTCGGAACTGGTGACAATCAGGTCCGGTTTCAGTTCGGCGATGGCTTCCAGGCTTGGCGCCACCCGGGTGCCGATATCGGCTACGCCATCCGGCAGTTCCGGTTCCTTGACCCAGACCGAGTAGCCATCCCGATCCGCCACCCCGACGGGGGTGACGCCGAGAAGCAACAGGGCTTCGGTGGCCGCCCAGTTCAGGGTAATCACCCGTTTCGGTGGTTCGTCAAGGGTGAGGGTGCCGTATTCATGCTGCCAGGTTGCGGCGCTGGCCAGCATGGGCAGCAGGATCAGAAGCAGCGTCGCGATCAGGCGTGTTGGCTGGCGGTCAGTGAACATAGGAAACCCACTGTCCCGGTGCCCGCTCCATAACGCCCATGGGCACACCGTAAATGGATTCGAGAATGCCGGAGTCCATAATCTCGCTCGGGCTGCCGTCGGCAACCAGTTCGCCGGTTTTCAGTGCCACCAGGCGGTCACAGAAACGGGCGGCGAGGTCCACGTCGTGCAATACCACTATCACGGTCAACTCCCGCTCTTCGGCCAGGCGGTGGACCAGCCGCAGAGTTTCCACCTGATGTTTTACATCAAGCGCGGAAATCGGCTCATCCAGTAGCAGGCAGCGGGTCTGCTGGGCCAGCAACATAGCGATCCAGGCACGCTGGCGTTCACCACCCGACAGGGTATCCACGGAACGATGCTGAAAACGGCCGAGCCCGGTATCGTCGATGGCCTGGTCGATCAGTCGGTAATCCTCATCGTTGTAACGGCCCAGCGGACCCCGCCACGGGTAGCGGCCAAGGGCCACCAGTTCCCTGACCGTCAGGCCGTCGGTTCCGGGTGGGTGTTGGGGAAGGTAACCCACCGTGCGGGCGAACTCCCGGGCTCCGGTACCGTTGAACGACGTGCCCAGCACGCTGACATCGCCGGTCGACGGAGACATCTGGCGAGCCAGGATTTTCAGCAATGTAGACTTGCCGGAGCCATTGTGTCCGAGCAGGGCGGTGACTTCGCCTTCGCGAAACTCAAGGTTGATATTGCGAAGGATGGCGGCGTCACCGATGTGCACACCCAGGCCGGATACTTTGAAGAACGCAGACATGCAGGCTCTCTTGGGTCTGAAGGATGGTTGCTGAGGGCCTGCAGAATAATCTAAATGCGAATTACTATCAATGTATGTTGGGGAGCCGACCGGGTTTTAAACCTGGCCGGTCTGCACTCGCCACTGGGCGGCATAGGCCCCGTTCTGCTCAAGCAGTTGCTGATGGGTACCGCTTTCCACGACCTTGCCGCCGTCCACCACGGCAATGGAATCCGCATCGACAATTGTGGAAAGGCGATGGGCAATCATGATCACGGTGCGGTTATGGCCAATTCGTTTCAGGGATCGCTGAATGGCCGCCTCGGTTTCGTTGTCCACCGCACTGGTGGCCTCGTCCAGGACCAGGATCGGGGGATTCTTCAGCAGCGCGCGGGCGAGGGACAGGCGTTGCCGCTGGCCGCCGGAGAGGCGAACACCGCGCTCACCCACCGCGGTATCCAAGCCGTCGGGCAGTGCTTCGATGAATGACCAGGCTTCTGCCGTTCTGGCGGCCTCAATGATCTCGGCATCGGATGCATCGGGCTTGCCGTACGCCAGGTTTTCGCGAATGCTGCCTTCGAACAGATACACATCCTGGCTCACCAGGCCGATGGCGCTGCGCAGGGATTTCAGGCTGATGCTCTGAATGGGCTGGCCATCGATGCGAATCTCGCCATGACTGGGGTCGTAAAATCGCAGTAACAGCTTGATCAGGGTGGATTTCCCTGAGCCGGTCGCACCGACCAGAGCGAGGGTGTTGCCTGCTGGCACTTGCAGGTTTATGTCGCGGATGCCGGCGCCGCTGGTGGGGTAGTGAAAGCTTACGTTTTCCAGCGCCACTTCGCCTTTTACGGGCTCGTTGAGAGTTTTCCCGGCCTCATCGCGTACATGCACCGGTTCGGACAACAGGTCGAGGATACGGCGGGTGCTGGCCATGGCCCGTTCGAACAGGTCAATGACTTCCGCAAGGCCAGTCAATGGCCAAAGCAGGCGTTGGGTCAGGAACACCAGCACACCGTAGGCGCCCACGTTCAGGGTGCCGTTCAGGGCCATCATACCGCCAACAGTGAAGGTGGCGAGGAAGCCGGCCAGAATGGCCATGCGGATCACAGGGATGAACGCGGAGCTGATGCGAATAGCCCGACGGTTGGCTTCCACATAGGCTTCACTGCTTTCCTTTAGCCGCTGGGCCTCACGTTGCTCGGCGGTGAAGCTCTTGATCGTGGCAATGCCGCCGAGGTTGTTGGCCAGGCGGCTGGACAGATCACCCACTTTTTCCCGTACATCGGCGTACAGAGGACCGGCCTTGCGTTGGAAGTAGAAAGCGCCCCAGACGATCAGGGGAATCGGGGTGAACGCCAGCAGCGCGATCAGCGGGGAGAGTACAAAGAACACCGCGCCCACAGCGACCACCGTGACCAGTACCTGGATCATGGCGTTGGCGCCGCCGTCCAGGAAACGCTCAAGCTGGTTCACGTCGTCGTTCATAGTGGCCACTAATTGACCGGAACTGCGGGCTTCGAAGAAACTCATGTCCAGGCGCTGGGCGTGTTCGTAGGCGTCCTGCCGAAGGTCTGATTGCAGTCGTTGCGCCAGGTTGCGCCAGAGGATCTGGAACAGGTATTCAAACAGCGATTCGCCGGCCCAGATGAAGAAGGTGAGAATGGCCAGAATGGTGATCTGTTCCTGGGCGGTTTCGAACCCCAGGCCAGCTACAAAGCTCTCTTCCTTGTTGACCACCACATCAATGGCGACACCGATGAGAATTTCCGGCGCGATGTCGAAGAGCTTGTTGATGACGGAGCAGGTGGCGGCTGCAATGATCTGCCGGCGGTAGCCCCGGGCGTACTTCAGCAGGCGGGCGAGGGCGGCAAAGCTGCTGGTGGTTGTGTGGCTGTGTGAGGACATACTTCGCTTCTCTCCCGTGAAACACGCAGGTACAGGCACCTACAGGCATAAAGCCGGGAAGGGTAGCGGATTTGTCCGGGTTTTAAAACAGAATCATTATCACTTGTGGGCGTGGCGTTGCAGCCAGCGGTCCAGCTTGTCGGCGAATTCCTTGCGATCGGTCTGGCTGAAAGGGGCTGGACCACCTGTCACCTGGCCGGCGTTGCGCATTTCTTCCATGAAGTTGCGCATGGCCAGGCGTTGGCGGATGTTTTCTTTGGTGAAGGCCTGCCCCCGGGGGTTGAAGACGTCGGCGCCTTTGTCGATCGCCTCGGCTGCCAGAGGGATATCCTGGGTGATGACCAGGTCTCCGGGGCTCATCTGATCCATGATTTCGTTGTCCGCGACATCAAAGCCCTGGGGCACTTGCATACGCTTGATGTAGGGACTCGGGGGCAGGCTGATGGCGTGGTTGGCAATGAAGGTGGTGTCGATCTGCCAGCGGGTGGCGGCGCGGCAGAGGATTTCCCGGATGGGAACGGGGCAGGCGTCGGCGTCAACCCAGATTGGCATGGCTGGTTCCTTTGTCGGTATGGTTCTGGGATGAAGTTTACCTTTTGTTGTAGTGAGCTTGGTAGGTTTGTTCCGCGTGTTGTTTACCGGGTCTGTGAATTGGGTGCCAGGCGCCCTTTAAGATCACTGTCCAAAAAACGCTACAAGCACATCCCTGTGCGCTTGATCTCCGGCCATCCATGGCCTCCGACATTTTTGGACAGTGATCTTAAAGAGCGCCCTCCGGCAGAACAGATAACTCCGCGGCCTTGTTGTGCGGCAAAGCAGTTCGAGGGAGATGACTATTATGGTGCGACGATTTGTAGTCGGATTTTTGTTCGCGGTTTTCATCGGTACACCAGTAATGGTGAACGCTGAGAACGAAGACGCCTGGGAGGCTCTGCGGGAAGGCCGTGCGGTGCTGATGCTGCGTCATGCCCTGGCACCCGGTACCGGGGACCCTGGCAATTTTGATCTTGATGAATGCAGTACCCAGCGGAACCTGAACGAACAGGGGCGGGAGCAGGCTTGGGCCTGGAAGCCATTCCTGCAAGAACAGGGGATCCGGCAGGCCCGTGTATTCAGCAGCCAGTGGTGTCGGTGTATGGAGACGGCTACGGAAATGAATATGGGGACAGTGACTGAGTGGCCGTCTCTGAATTCGTTTTTCGGCAATCGCGGGGATGGCGGTATGGCAACGAAGCAGACCATTGCACTGGTGAATGACTTGGGAGAAGGGGCGCCTGTTGTTTTGGTGTCTCATCAGGTCAATATTACCCGGCTCACGGATGTGTATCCGGCGTCGAATGAGGGGGTGATCATTGCCCTGCCTTTGTCGGAGAACCCGACCGTGCTGGCGCGGGTTTCGCCTGGCGGTTAGTCGTTGCCGCACCAGGGGCCATGGTTTCTGGTAAACTTGGCGCTCTTTATATCACTACAGGAACCATTCCATGTCCCAGCTTCCGCCTTGCCCGCAGTGTCAGTCCGAGTATGCCTACGAAGACGGGGTTCAACTGGTGTGCCCGGAATGTGGCCATGAATGGAGTGAGGCGGAAACGGCGGCCGAAGAGGCCGGACAATTGATCCGTGACGCCAACGGCAATGAATTGCAGGATGGCGATACCGTGACTGTGATCAAGGATCTGAAAGTGAAAGGCTCCAGTGCCGTGGTCAAGGTTGGCACCAAGGTGAAGAACATTCGTCTGGTGGATGGTGACCACGATATCGACTGCAAGATCGACGGCATTGGTGCCATGAAGCTGAAATCGGAGTTCGTCAAAAAGGCGTGAATTGATCAGTCCTTCCGGACTGCCTGAATCTTGAACAGATTGCCCGTTTCATTCAAACGCAACTTACGTGAGACACCATGACCACAACCAAATGCCTGACCGCTGCCCTGTTGCTGGCTGCTAGCACCCTGATCACCACATCCGCGATGGCACACGACTATACTCGAGGTGATGTCACCATTGATCACCCCTGGAGCCGGCCCACACCTCCGGGTACGCCCATGGGAGTGGGTTATATGGCAATCACCAATAACGGCGACAGCGATATTACCTTTACCCGTGCCGACACCCCCAGAGCCGGCAATGTGTCCATTCATGAAAGCACCATGACCGATGGTGTGATGAGCATGCGGCCGCTGGATGACGGTCTGATCATCCCTGCCGGCGAAACCGTGGAACTCAAACCCCACAGTTATCACCTGATGCTGGAAAAACTGAAGGGGCCGCTGAAAGAAGGTGAGAGCATTCCACTGACCGTAAACTTTGACGGCGGAGAGGCAATGGATGTTGAACTGAATGTTGAATCACTGGACAGCGCCACGGCTCCAGAGAAGAAAGACAAGATGGGCATGCAGGGGCATGAGCACCACTGACAGCATGGACAGGGAGCTTAGTTCTCCTTGTCCTCGGCACTTTCCTCGGCCTCGACCTCCGCTTTGCGCTGCTGGATCTTTTTCATCTTTTCGTCAGAGATCCGGAATTTGCTGGCGCTATCGCGCAGCATAAACAGGCTACCAAGCACCAGACCGAGGGCAAGTATGATGAATATCCATCCTATAGCTGGCATATGTATGCCTCACTGATCCGATTGGTTTGTTCTTTTATAGTGGACCAGAATGGTCAGTTTCGACAACCTGAAACCCGGAAGAATGCATCATGTCCTTCTCCAGAATTTACGACCAGGCCGCAGCCCACAAAGGGGGTGAGGTGGCGTTGCGTTCACTCCTGCCTCGTGTGGCGGAAGCCGGAGAGCTGGAAGCGATTGGAGATGACCGCTACCTGTCCGAAGTTACCCGTTGCATTTTCAAGGCAGGGTTTGTCTGGCGAGTGATTGAGAACAAGTGGCCGGGCTTCGAGGCGGCGTTTCAGGGCTTTGTACCGCTCTATTGGCAGCAGGTGCCGCCGGAAGTGCTGGAAGATCTGGTGCGGGATGAACGCATTGTGCGAAACATGCAGAAGATCCGTACGGTCCCTGAAAACGCCCGTATGATCGTCGATGCTGCCCGCGAGCAGGGCAGTTTCGGCGCGTTTCTGGGCAACTGGCCATCCGAGGATCAGGTGGGCCTGCTGCTTTGGCTCAAGCGTAATGGAGCACGTCTGGGCGGCAACACGGCTCAGTACTTTTTGCGCAGGATCGGTTGGGACGGTTTTATCCTGTCACCGGATGTGGTCGCCGGGCTGCGGCGGGAGGAACTGCTGGACGCGACACCTGGAAGCAAGAAAGCCCTGGTCCAGGCGCAGCAGGCGTTCACCAACTGGCATCGGGAGACCGGGCTGCCGTATAGCCATCTGTCCCGCATTCTGTCTTGTTCGGTGGGGTGACTGATGTCAAAAACATCGCCCTCATTTAACGCAGTGCGTGAAGTCATTCCCGATGTTCGCGATGGCCTGACGCGCACAGAGCGGACAATCCTGTTTGTGCTTCAGGAAACCCAGCGTGAACTGAACGGTCGTAACGTGCCCACCGTAATGTTGTACGGGCGGGTGCTGGAGTATGTGAACATCAGTGAACAGGAACTTCACGTCTACCTGGACCGGTTGGGCGTGAAGGGCAATGGACAATGATCAAAAACAAAGGAGTCCATTGCCAGTACCCCATGCTGGATGCCGCCTTCAATAACGCGAGCCTCATAAGGGGCGCTTGCCGCGCCGAGTGAGACCAGCAGCGGTAAGAAGTGCTCCGTGGTCGGGTGTGCACGCCGGGCATGGGGCGCCAGTTCCAGGGCGTTCAGGAGCGGGTGAAGATCCCCATCCATAACTGCGCGGCGGATCCATTCGGAGAACTCGCTGGCATAAGCCTCGCCGTCATCGTGTCTGTTTCGGAACTCATGGATATTGTGGGTCAGGCTACCGGACCCGACGATCAGTACGCCCTCGTCGGCCAGTGGTGAAAGGGTCCGGCCAAACTGAAAGGCCGAATTCGCATCCAGATCCGATGGCATGGACACCTGAAATACCGGTACATCGGCTTGCGGGAACAGGTGCAGCAAGGGCACCCAGGCACCGTGGTCGAGTCCCCGGTGTTGATTAGCGGTTGCCGGCCAGCCTGCCTTTGATAGGAGTTCCAGGGCGCGGGTGGCGACCTCAGGTTGGCCAGTGACCGGGTATACGATGTCGTAAAGGGCAGGATCAAATCCGCCAAAATCGTGGATGGTCTCCGGCCGGATAGCAGTACCCACCTCTACTCCACGTGTCATCCAGTGAGGAGACACCACGAGTATTGCCTTTGGCCGACTCAGCGTACGCCCCAACTCAGCCAGACCCCGGCCAGCGAGGCCAGGGTCCAGTGCAAAGGTGGGCGCGCCGTGGGAGACGAACAGGCTTGGTAATGTCTTCATGTCATTCTCCTTTTGGCGCGGGCTGATGGTTTCGTTCGGTCTTACTGCCTGGCGAGCAGGGCGTCTACGGAAGCCCGGCCACCACCGCTGAAGACCAGCGATACAGACACGGCCAGCAGTGCAAGACCAAACTCATAACCATTGTTGCTCATGAACAGGCCGTTGCCGATATGCACGCTGAAGATCGCGATCAGCATGGCGAAGGCGAGGACCGCACTGGCGGGCCGAACCAGCAGGCCGATGATCAGGGCCAGGCCGCCGAGGAATTCCGCGCCGCCGGCCATCAGGGCCATCAGGTAGCCCGGGCTGAGGCCGATGGAGTCCATCCACTGGCCAGTACCCTCCAGGCCGTAACCGCCAAACCAGCCAAACAGTTTCTGGGCGCCGTGCGCCACAAAGATGATGCCAACGGGGATTCTCAGTGCCAGGGCAGCCCAGCTTGAGTTGGTTGCAAAAACGCGATTGATCAATTGAGTGCTCATTGTGTTCTCTCCTGTGTGGGTTCGTTGCTAAACCATGGAGTGAACTTTACTCGTCATGCTAAGTGGGATAAACATGGGGAACTGATATTAACTGTCTCGGTAAATGAAACAATGGATAAATTGCTGGAGATGCAGACCTTTGTGTCTGTGGTGGATGCCAAGAGCTTTGTTCGGGCAGCTGAAGTGATGGGGGTCTCCAAAGCGGCGGCATCCCGGTATGTAAATGACCTGGAGACGCGGTTGGGCGTGAGGCTGCTGCACCGCACCACCCGTCGGCTGTCTCTGACGGATGAGGGAGAGGTCTTCTATTTTCGATGCAAGGAACTGCTGTCAGCTGTTGAGGAGGCCGAGGCGGAGTTGGATTCCCGCAGCGGTAATGCCCGCGGGCTGCTGAGAATCAATGTTCCGGTGAGTTTTGGCATTGGCCATCTCGGGCCGCTTTGGGGGGAGTTTCATCAGCGGCACCCGGATGTACAGCTGGAGGTCAGTCTGGCTGACCGGATTGTGGATATTGTCGAGGAAGGCTTTGACCTGGCTATCCGCATTGCCAGCCTGCCCAGTTCCACGCTGATCAGTCGCAAGCTGGCCTCTACCCGCATAATGTTGTGTGCTTCGCCGGACTACCTGGCAACCCACGGAACGCCGGAGCACCCGTCGGAATTGGCGGAGCACAGAATCATCGCCTACAGCAATCTGGCCACGCGTCACGACTGGCATTTTGAAGGGCCGAATGGTGCGGTGTCTGTTCGCATTCAACCCTGGCTCAACACCAACAACGGCGACACCTGTCGTGCCGTGGCGCTCAGCCATCAGGGTATTATCCTACAACCGGATTTTCTGGTGGGCGGAGACCTGGCGGCGGGATCGCTGGTGGAAGTGATGCCCGAGTACCGTTCCACGGAGTTGGGAATCTACGCCATCTATCCTACCCGCAAGTTTGTCGCGCCCAAGGTCAGGGCGTTGGTGGACTTTCTCAGTGAGAAGTTTTCGGGTGGCCTGCGACAGGCGCAGCCTGATCACCGGACACATCCGTGAGCGGATCAAAGCGGTAGAACCCGCAGAGGGCTTCGTACACTTCCGGCTGTTCGTCGTTCAGGTGTTTGGGTTGCTGAAAGAAGGCTTCTGTCAGCACGGCAAAGAACTCAGCCGGCTCAGTGGCACCGTAAGGATCCAGCCAGCTGTGCTGGTGATGCCGGAGCGAGTGGCGCAGGTGTTCATAGGCGCGGGTCATGGTTTGCTGCCACTGCCTGGCCTGTTCGCCGCTGAGCGGAGGCGCGCCATCCGCGGTGCCGTCGAGGTAATCAAGCTGGTGTGCGAATTCATGGAGAATCACGTTGTGTTCGCCGTTTGGATTCACCGCACCTTCTTCGCATTCCGCCCAGGCCAGTACCACCTGGCCACGGCTGGAGGCTTCACCGGCACGAATCTGGTTACTGACGCTCACCACCATGCCATCGTTTTCCACATCCCTCACGTGATAGGCGTCCGGATACACCAGGATGCTGCGTACTTCATCGAAATCGCTATAGTCACGGGCCAGAATCAGCAGGCAGGCGTGACCGGCAATGGTGAGCCGGACCGTGTCATCCACATCAAAATCATCGCACCCGTAGAAGGATTTTTCCGAGAGGAACAGCTGCACCCGTTGTTCAAGCTGTTGTCGCAATGACGGGGAAAGTCTGCGGTACAGGGGCACCTGGGTATTCAGCAGTTGTCGCCACCGGTCCGGAAAGGTTTGTTGCAATTCCCGTTGGCGGCGCCATTGGCGGTAGAAGAACAGGTAGAAAATGCTCAGTGCGATCAGTGTTGCGGCAAAGATGGCATAGATCAGCGCTGATGACATTCCGGTTCCTGCGGTGGCGTGAAAGGGGACAACCCATCTTACACAAATCTACCGGGGCGACCAGAGGCGGGGCGGGAGGTGCCCGCCCCGCATGGGGCTTCAGACGCGCTCGAGGGTCACCGGTACTGGCCGGCACACGGTATTGCATACCGGTGAGTGGCCCTTGGCGAACGACAGCAGATCGTCCAGCTCTTCGTCGCTGCAGTCCGCCTCGATATCCATAAGTATCCGAATGCTTTCGTAACCCACCGTCGCTTCGTCATTCAGGGCCAACAGTCCCTCCAGGTTGATGTTGCCGGATAACCGGGTGGACAGCTTACGAATGGTGATTCCACGGGCAGCGGCGTGCAACACCGTGGTGGTAGTCACGCAGCCTGCGAGCGCGTGCAGCAGGAACTCGACAGGATTGGCGCCTTCGTTGTTGCCCAACAATACCGGAGGCTCGCCATTGGTGAATGTGAAGTCCTCGGAGCGGGATTCATCCTCGGCGCCCGCGCCGTAGAATCCGCGGATGGTGGATTGGTTTTCTCCGCCGTTGATCCACCGGTTATTGGCCCGGAATTCGAACTGGGCGAGGGAGGGAGTGTTCTTCAGGGCTTCTATGGTCTGGCCCATCTGGATCAGGTCAAGGCCGTTACGGGTGTGGATGTTTACCTGGGTGTTCATCTGTCTTCACCTTTCTCATCGTCATTGGTTGCCGGGAATTCCGGGGGCGTCTTTCCAGGCGCCCATGGATAAATTAAGGCTTGACAGCGCCACTGGTCAGATGGATTTTTGACAAAAAGAGGGTGTTTGTGCCACGAACTCGCACAGGGGCCAAAAGCCATGGTACTCAATCAACCGAAAGTAACCCGGGTTCTGATTCTGGCCTTGCCGGAAACGGCGGGTTCGGCGTTGTACGGCATGGTGGATGTGCTGATGGCGACGGGCAATCTCTGGCAGACCCTTGTGGGCGACAGCGTGCCATTCCGGCCATTCGATGTGCGTATAGTCTCGGTAACCCGCTCGCCGTTTCACTGTGGCCACGGTATTCCGGTAGAGCCGGAGTGCGCCGTCACTGAGGATCCATCGCTGGATGTATTGATTCTGCCGGAAATCTGGCTCGGGCCGGAAGAGGATATCGGTGGCCGGTACGATGTCTTGATGGCCTGGATTAACCGTAAATATCACGAGGGTGCGACGGTATACTCGGCGTGTTCAGGCTCGGTTCTGCTCGCGGAGAGCGGGTTGTTGGACCACTGTGAGGCGACGTCCCATTGGGGCTATCAGGAGCTGTTCCGGACCCGTTATCCGAAGGTGCGCTTCCGGCCGGAAGCCAACCTGGTCTACGCCCATCCCGGTGGCCGTCTGGTGACCGCCGGTGGCACCACATCGTGGCACGATCTGGCACTACATATCATTGCCCGCTACGTCGGTATTGGCGAGGCCATGCGCATTGCGAAGGTTTACCTGTTGAAGTGGCACGGTGAGGGGCAGTTACCGTATACCGGCCTGGTACGTCGCACCCACCACGCCGATTCGGCTGTCCGCCGTTGTGAGGAGTGGCTGCGAGAGAATTATCGGGATGCGAAGGCCGTGACCCGGCTGGTCCAGGCCTCCGGTCTGCCGGAGCGAACGATCAAGCGACGCTTCAAGGCCGCTACGGGGGTATCGATCATGGAGTACCTCCAGAATCTTCGTATTGAACAGGCGAAACGGGCGCTGGAACAGGGCAACCTTTCGGTTGAAGCAGTGAGCGTGGAGGCCGGGTATGAGGATGTTTCCTTTTTCAGGCGGCTGTTCAAGCGCCTGACCGGGCTGACCCCCGGGCAGTATCGGCGCATGTTCCGTCCGTTGACCGTGGAGAACTCACCGAACGTCTCTCAGCGCATTCAGTAGTTGCCTGGCGCTCCAGGTTGCTGGTTTTTGCTCACGTTCGTGCATCAATTCCACCAGCTTCCGGTTGACGGGGGCATCCTTCCCCAGTCGTTCCGCCAGTTTCACCACTTCGCCATTGATCCAGTCTATCTCCGTCGGCCGTCCGGCCTGGAGATCTTCCCACATGGAGGAGCGGGCGACCGGGTCGATGGTCAGCATCTGTTTCGCCAACCGGGTAAACAGCCAGTCCGGCGTCTCCATCAGTGGCGGAATCAGGTTCATCGGCAGGCCGGTCAGTTTGACGGTCGGGATTCCGGCGGTCTTCAGAAGTTGCAGCGTTTCACGTTGCGCCAGGGCAAGGCAGCGGCGATAGTCCCGCTGTGAAAGCTCCTCAAGCAGGGGGAGTCCTGAAAGCGCGTTTACCGGGTTGTTGAGGTTCAGCAGCAACTTGGACCACATCACCGATTCGATGTCGGACCTCGGTTCCAGGGGTAATCCTGCCTTATCAAACCAGGGCAGGGCGGGATCGAGGGATGGATGCTGCTCTGCCATCAGGTGGCCTTCGGTACCCTGATGGAAATGTCCCGGCTGCTGCTGTAGCACATTAAATGGCACCATGCCGGCCAGCACGGTGGCTTCCGGCATCGCTTCCTGAAGGTGTGACGCGTTGGAGATTCCGTTCTGCAGACTGACTACCGGTATGCCTGCTGGCACCCAGGGGGCGAGCTGTTTGCCCGCCTCAGACGTCGCTGCGGATTTCACCGTGACCAGAACCAGGTCCGCTTCTTTGGCGACTTCGGCGGAGCTTACGTACCGGTTTTCGGCAAGCTGGCTGCGAAAGCTGAAGCCCTCGTAGTCGGTCACCACCAGGGGATTGGTCTGAAGCACCTCCTGCATTCCGGGCCGGCCAACCATAATCACATCAACGCCGGCGGACAGCAGCCGCCCGCCCAGATAGCAGCCGATGCTACCGGCACCAAAAATGACAACTCGGAAAGTAGTCTTCGTCACAGGGTAAGCCTTATGCTGGTTTCGTTTATTGTTTTCGTGCAAGCACGGCCATTTTGGCCTGCCTGCCCCAGTGATGCCATACTCTAATGTCTTGGCGCATCAATGAGTCTGCAGGAGGAAAAGGGATATGTCTGAGAACCCGACGGTGGTTATTACCGGTGCCAATCGTGGTATCGGCCTTGAACTGGCTCGACATTACGCGGGGCAAGGCTGCCAGGTGATTGGAATATGCCGTGAGGCCTCCGCGGAATTGCGGGAATCGGCTGCGAAGGTCATTGAGGGCGTGGATGTCACCTCGGACGACGGTATCCGAAAGCTGGTGAGCGAACTGGAAGGCCAGACCATTGACCTGCTGATCAATAATGCCGGTCTGTTGCAGGATGAGAAGCTGGGCAGTATCGACTTCGACTCCATCCGTACCCAGATGGAAATCAATGCCTACGCACCGTTGCGTGTGGCCGAGGCGCTGGTGGGCCAGATTCCCTACGGCGGCAAGATTGCCAACATAACCAGCCGCATGGGCTCGATTGCCGACAACGATTCCGGCGGTCGTTACGGTTACCGCGCGTCAAAGGCGGCGTTGAACGCCTTTGGGAAATCCCTGGCCGTGGATCTGCAACCAAAAGGCATTGCCGTTGCCCAGTTGCACCCGGGCTATGTCAAAACCCGCATGGTGAATTTCGGTGGGCTGATCACGCCCACGGAATCCGCGAAAGGTCTGGCAGATCGAATTGAGGAACTGAACCTGGAAAACACCGGTTCGTTCTGGCACAGCAATGGGGAGCTGTTGCCCTGGTAGCAGCTAGGGCGGGTGGGAAGGACGAACCCCATGAAAGACACTGAGAGGGAACCTTCAGCTCCGGAACAGCGGGGCTTGACGGGGAAGATCAATATAAGGGATGCCGCCCTGGTCGTGATTGCGACTATCGCGACGGTTTACTTCATCGACTGGGCAGAGGCCATTCTGCTGCCGCTGGTGGTTGCGGTGCTGGTTTCCTACACCCTTGACCCGCTGGTGTCTGCCCTGGAGCGGCTTCGGATTCCCCGGGCTATCGGCGCGGCTATTATCCTTTTGAGCCTGGTTGCCATGGTGTCGATCGCCAGTATCCCTCTCCAGCGTGAGGCCATGTCTATGCTGGACAAGGTGCCGTTGGCAGCCCAGAAAGTAAAACAGATACGGGCCAGCGCAGCTGTGACCGGCGAAGAGGATATGCTGGAGAAAGCAGAAAAGGCGGTCAAGGAAATAGAATCCACCGCGGAGGACGAGGAGGAGTCCGAACCCGGGGTCACACCCGTGCGAATTGTCGACGACTCCTTTAACCTCAGGAACTACCTGCTGAGGGGCTCATCATCAGCCTTGTTGCTCATATCCCAGCTGTTTTCCGTGCTGTTACTGGTGTATTTTCAGTTGTCCGTTGGCAAACTGTACCGCAGGAAAATCATACGGTTGTCCGGGCCTTCGCTTCGCCGCATGCGCAATGCAGCTCGCCTCATGAGCGAATTTCACCATCAGGTCCGGCGGTTTCTGTTCGTGATGCTGATCGGTGCCCTGTTTGTCGGCCTGGCTACCTGGATGGCATTTCTCGCGCTGGGGGTTGAAGAAGCAGGTTTGTGGGGTGTCGCGGCGGGGGTGGCCAGTGCAATTCCTTACCTGGGCCCGTTTCTGGTGTTTATCGGGTGCGGGTTGGCGGCTTTCCTTCAGTTTGGAACGCCTGATATGGCAATCATTGTTGCGGTGACGTCCCTGATTATCACCAGTATTCAGGGCAACCTGATGACACCGTGGATGACCAGCAAAGTATCCAGTCTGAACACCGTCTCGATCTTTATCGGTCTGCTGTTCTGGGGGTGGATCTGGGGACCGGTCGGGTTAATTATTGCCACTCCCATTCTGATGATCACCAAGTCTCTTTGCGATCATATCGTCAACTTACGCCCGGTGGGGGAGTTGCTGGGCAAATAGGCGTCCGCTGAACGAAAAAAAGGCAGCCGAGGCTGCCTTTTTTACTACGTATTGGCTGTTATTTACAGGCCAACTACGTTTTCCGCCTGAGGACCTTTCTGGCCTTCAGTTACGGTGAAATCAACCTGCTGGCCTTCTGCCAGAGTCTTGAAGCCGCCGCCCTGGATGGCGCTGTAGTGAACAAAAACGTCCGGGCCGCCTTCACGAGTAATAAAGCCAAAGCCTTTTGCTTCGTTGAAGAACTTAACAGTACCGGTAACAGTAGACATATTTAACTATCCTGAATTCAATTATTTAACTTGCCGTCAGATCATCGGCGTGATGACTGATCAGCGGAATGCGGAAACAAAAAACTGGCGTGGTCAAAAACAGGACGATGCACTACTAATTACAACAGAGATGCGTCTTATTGATGAAATGCTTTGCTCTATCTTTCCAACGGGACTCACTGTACCCCAGTGGGAACGGAATGCAAAGCTATTTCGTATAGGCATATACCAAGGGAGGTTGTATGAAGTATATCTTTGAAGTTCGTATCAAAGATGGCTACACCGCTGAAGACTACGCAGATGCCTGGGTACGGGCGAGTGAGCTGATCCAGCAGGCCCCCGGGGCCAGGGGAACAGAGCTGCATCGAAAGATTGGTGATCCCGACACGTTGATTGCCATCGCCACCTGGGAAAGCAAGGCGGCACGGGATGCGATGGAGTCTGACAAGAACCCTGAAATCACCGACATTATCCGTAGCGCCGCGCCGTTTGTGGAGATCCAACCGTTGGGCGAGTTTGAGGACCCAGAGTGGGTGGTCATGCCTCACGGCAAGTCGGGCCAGGAATGACATGCCATACCAGATCCTGGCCGATACGGTCCTGACGATTCATGCGGTGATCGTACTGTTTGTTGTCGGTGGGTTGGTCTTGATTATTGCCGGTAACCTCCGGGGCTGGGTATGGGTCAATAACCTGTGGTTCCGGCTTGCCCATGTGATTGCCATTGCCATAGTGGTGCTGCAGGCGTGGCTGGGGGTTCTGTGCCCGTTGACCACACTGGAGGTGTGGTTGCGTTCTCAAGCTGGTGAAGCGGGCTATTCCGGGAGTTTCGTGCAGTACTGGTTGCAGGAATTGCTCTACTACCAGGCACCAGCCTGGGTGTTCATCCTGGCCTATACGCTGTTCGGGCTGCTGGTTGTGCTGACCTGGTGGTACTGCCCACCGCGATTCCGTAGAAAGAAACACTAGAGGGCAGGGACAAGCGTCACGGATTGAATCCCTATGGGTGAATGGCGCGGGAACATGGTTTAATCTGCCCCAGACCTGAACCAGATCCCCATACAAGGAGTGCTACGTGCCAGAACTTGCGAACTATCAGAGTTTTTCCATCGAGGTATCCGACCACATCGCCCATGTGCAGTTCAGCCGCCCGGAAGCGCTGAACACCATGAACAAGGCGTTCTGGCTGGAACTGCCACAGTGCATGCAGGATATCGAGGCCAACACCGACGCACGGGTGATCGTGATTTCCTCCACTGGCAAGCATTTCTCCGCGGGGATGGATCTGAGTGTATTCAGCGACCCGAAATCCGTACCCATGAGCGGCGATCCCGGCCGTATGGCGGAAAATCTGCGCCGGGTCGTGTTGCAGTTGCAGGACACCCTGACATCGCTGGAAAAGATCCGTCTGCCGGTACTGGCCGCTATACACGGTGGTTGCATCGGTGGTGCGCTGGATCTTGTCTGTGCGGCTGATAGCCGTTACTGCACGGAAGATGCCTATTTCACCATCAAGGAAACTGAGCTGGGCATGACAGCCGACGTCGGCACCCTTCAGCGTCTGCCCAAACTGATGCCGGAGGGCGTGGTTCGGGAGCTGGCATACACCGGGCGCAAGTTCTCGGCGGAAGAAGCCCGGAGCCTTGGGTTTGTGAACTCGGTCTATGCCGATCAGGAAGCCATGCTGGCGGCCGTGATGAAGGTGGCAGGGCAAATCGCAGCCAACTCACCGCTGGCGGTCACCGGCTGCAAGGAAATGCTGAACTACAGCCGTGATCACAGCGTGGAAGACAGCCTGAAGTACATGGCCACATGGCAGGCCGGCATGTTCCGTCCCACCGACATGATGAAATCCTTCCAGGCCAAAGCGCAGAAGCAGGCCCCCCAGTACGATGCCTTGTTCCCGGTAAAACCGCTGTTTGAGCAGTAAATGCCTATGAGAAACCGGCGCACATCCGGAATCTCCCCCATGGCAGCCCTGGTGTTCCAGGGCGCCATTGGCGTGCTCGGCCTGGCTGCCATTCTGATTTTCGATATCACGGTGCCGCTCCTGGGGCCTGGCCTATGGCTCAGCCTTGTGTACGGCGTGGTCGGTGCCTTGCTCACTTATGTCACGCTGCTTTTATTCACACAGATTCCCGGATTACTGCCGGATAATCTGGAGCGGCAGATGCAGGGGCTGTATAACTTTGCGTCCAGCTATTCGCGGACCATGCTGATTGTGCTGTCGTTACTGGCGGGCATTGGCGAGGAATTGCTGTTCCGTGGCGCGGTGCAGGGCTGGTTGCTGGAACACACCAACGCCACTGTCGCGGTACTGGTGGCTTCGGTTTTCTTCGGTCTGGTGCACTATGTGTCGTTCACCTATTTCCTGATCGCCACTGGGCTGGGGCTGATTCTGGGTGTGGCTTATGTTCTGTCTGACAGTATTGCGCTGGTCATGATCTGGCACGCGGTCTACGACATGATTGCCCTGTTCTGCCTGCTCCGTTTTCCGCGCTGGTTTGGTGTCAGGGAAGCGGGTTCCGGTCACCCGGAGCATCAGGAATAGTCGATATCTTCCCTGCCGGTACTTTTCCGGGCTTCGAAACTGGCCAGCTCAACGTTGATGGCGTTGGTTGAAATCTGTATCTCGTACAGGGAATACAGCAGCGAAAAAGACAGCAACACCAGGCTGGCGCCAAAAGCCACCACCCCGGCCAATTCAGCCCCCAGGAAGAGCAGGAACATGGAGACAGTGCAGAGGAAGAAACTGAGCACGCCGTAAGCCTGCATGCGCTTGGTCAGCACTATCCGCTTTCGCAACATACCGATCTGCCGGGCGATCAATGCATGGTCCTCTTCGGTATCCATTTGCCTGAGCTGACGAATCAGCTGCGCCAGTACCAGAAAGCGATTGGTGTACGCGAGCAACAGCAGTGAGATAGCAGGAAACAGCAGGGCGGGCGTTGTCAGATCCAATTCGTCGTCCTTTTTGAGATCAGTGCGTTAGCCGGTAATACCTGGCCATTATATGGGATTGAAATAAAGTCGGTAACTGAAAAATAGGGTTGGTAACTTTCAAGGTAAGCCGTTGATCTAATGCTGTGACAGCGTCGTGTTCAGCCACCACCCGATGTCAGTTTTTCTTACACAATACTCGCCTAATGGCGACCCCGCCAAAACCTTCCCCATAGCGTTCAGCCAGTTGCAGCGCTGGCACTGAATATGCTGCCGTATTTCCAGAGTGTCTCTTTGCGGATAAGCTAAAGGAGAGGGGCGTCATGAACCACATTCGGCAATGGTTACCGGTGATCATGGCGCTTGCAATCTCCCTGATAATGGGGGTTTCCAGCGCACTGCAGGCCACTTCATTGATGGTCTCCACATCCCCCGATCGCAGCGCTCCCACACCTGTTGCATCCGGGCCAGTCTCGGGCGTGGTCTACGTCTTTGTGGCCGACGCTGATGATATGGACCAGGTGCGCTTCTACCTGGATAACACACTGGTTAAAACCGAGAACAACGTGCCCTGGGACTTGGAGGGTACAACCCCGGATGAACTCGCCTTGCCCTTCGACACTCACGAACTGCTGGATGGCACCTACGCCCTGAGGGCCCAGTTGAACAAGGGCGGAGTCACCGTACAAAACCTGGATGTGGGCATGCAGGTGACGAACCAGCCAGCCCCCGAGCCTGGTGATGAGGCCCAGCAGCTGCATGTCGGTTGGCAAGCGGACCCGGCCACATCGTTAAGCCTGGTTTGGTTCACCCCGGATGCATCGGTGCCGGCCATGGTGAGCTACAGAATGACCGGTGATTCCGACTGGGCTCAGGCCAGCGGTTCGCTCAATCATCAAACATCGGATGGCAGGTATCTCAAGGTTGCCCTTTCCGGGCTGATACCCGATACCCCCTATGAATTCCGCGTGGCGTTGGCGGACAGTGTGTGGAGCAAGGTCTATCAAAGCCAGACCGCGCCTGCTCCGGGGCCCCAGGATTTTGACGCAGTGTTCGTGGCGGATACCGGGCTGGTTGGCCGTACCGATGGCCTGGCAACGGGGACCGAGCAAGTGATCGCGGAGATTGCCGCCCTGTCGCCCCGGTTGGTGCTGTTGGGCGGTGACTACGTCTATTTTGATACCGACAAGCGGTTTGGCACCCTGGAACGCACCATTGCCGCCTGGTTTGATCAAATGGCGGCAGTGGCGGGGAATACGCCCATGATGCCGGTATATGGCAACCATGAGGTGGTGCTGGGTGAGGGCTTTGACACCTGGGTGCAGTACTTCCCCACGCCGGACGGCTGGAACAACCGGCGTATGTACAGTTTCGATGTTGGGGACATCCATTTCGTAGCGGTATTCGGGGTAGATGAATTCCAGACCCTGCCCCAGGATGCGCTCGATTGGCTGGCCGCCGATCTGGCCGCTGCCTCCCAGCAGGGACAGCGCTGGCTGATTCCTTTCTTTCATGCGGCGCCGTTCTCCGATGGCAAGAATCATCCATCCGCCTTGACATTGCGGGGCCAACTGGGACCTGTGTTCGAAGCCGCCGGCGTGCAGGTTGTATTAACTGCCCACGACCAATCCTATGAGCGAACCTATCCGTTGGAGAGCGTGCCCGCCGATAATACTCCGACATCCACTGATCGCCATTGCTATACACTGGACGATGGGGTTACCTGGCTGAAGGTGGCTCCCGGTGGCAAGCTCAGTAATATCTCCAAGGGGTTTTCCCCCTGGTCGTCATCGCCGCCACCTGACTGGACGGTTACACGGGACAATACCCTGCACCATTACGCGCATTTGACAGTGTCTTCGGCGGGGGTGCTGGATGTCGATATCCATGGTGTTGCGGGTAACGGGGCGCCGCCCCTGCGAATCGACCGGGTACGCTATACCACCCAGACCTGCGGCCCGGAATTCGCCGCCCAACCTACGCAAGTGGCGTTCAATCTGGAACCCGGGGAAGTGGAGAGCCTGGAGGTGCAACTGACGGCCGATGGCACAACCATTCCATTCGAGGTGACCCAGATACCGGGTTGGCTGTCGGTGTCCGCCGTAAGTGGCACTACGCCGGCAAACTTCCAGCTCACCGCCGACGCCCAGGGGCTGGCCGTGGGCAAGTACAGTGGGGTTCTGGAGTTCTCGGATGGGGCGGACAATGCTACCTGGTTGCCGGTGTCGCTGGTGGTTGGCTCCTCGGACTACAGCCTGTGGGTGGCCGATAACCCACAACGGCTGTCGGCCCAGCCCCTGGAAAGCGCCGTGTTGCAGGGTAATCGCTATATCTTCACCAGCCCGGATACCGACGTCAAAAAGGTGCGCTTCTACCTGGATGACCCCACCGGAACTGGCACAGTCACCAAGACAGAGAGCATGGCCCCGTTTGATCTGGGAGGAACCGCCCCGGACGACAGTGCCTACCCGTTTGACACAGAGACACTGGCCGATGGCGGCCATGCAATGGGTGCTCGCTTGTCCCTGGGCAGTGGTCTGGAAGTGCTAGTGGATTCCAGTTTCCAGGTTGCCAATGATGCGCCTCAACTGGCGGTCAGCCCGCCCAGGCTTTCGTTGCAGGTGATAGCACCGCAATCCATGGCGGAGGACAGCGTGCTGGCTCAAATGACCGACGGCCAGGTGCTGGCCTATACCGCCCAAACCAACGCAAGCTGGCTCACGGTCAGCCCGTCCTCCGGTACCCTGCCGGAAACCCTGACCGTGACCGCGCAGGTCAACGACCTGTCCCCTGGGCAGTATCATGGGCAGGTCACGGTATTGGCGGACAGCGGCGATCAGGAATCCGTGAGCGTTGACCTGTTCTATGGCCAGCAGTCCAGCTCCGGACTTCTGGTATCCCTGTCTCCGGACCGTAGCTCAGCGTTTCCGCTGGATGGCACAACCCTGTCCGGCAATGTCTATGTCTTTGTCCCCGAGGCGGCTGGCATTGAGAAGGTATCGTTCTACCTTGACGACCCCAATCGGCTAGCCAAACCGATCAAGGTGGAGGGCAACGCACCTTGGGATTTCGCGGGCACCATCCTGACGCCACCCCGCAACGCCTATCCATTTGACCTCCAGGGCCTGGACGGACAGCACCAGATCACGGCCGTGAGCAGTGACTCCTCCGGGGAAACCGTGGTGCATGGAGTGTTTAACGTTAGTCCCTAGTGAGCCCCAGGCGCCGGGCCTCATCTCTCCGGCGAAGTGTCAGGTCCCGGAATACCGCACCTATCAACAGAATGAAACCGGCCAGTTCTACAACAAACCAGTAGGAGACAAACAGTGCGAAGAACACCAGGCCAGCCCCCGCCAAGGCTATCAGGGTCGGCGTAATGCGGTGATGACGCCGTTTCCCCACCGCGACGGCGAGCACGGTCAGTGCCGTAAAGACCCCGATGCCTCCTGACCAAAGCTGAAGATCAAGCGTCAGCTGAACGCCCAGTGTTGCCAACAGAATAGTGGCAGCAAGCAGGCCGTAGCACGTCAGCAAGGCCAGCATCAGGGCAGTAACGCCGAGAAATCCCTGTTGTCTGAGCGCGGTCAGCCAGCGCCTGGGATGGCTCCTGCGCAACCATTGCTGCAGATGTCCCGGTGCCTGGCCGCCCCTGCGGGCGGCGATTTCCACTGAACGGGCGCCAAAGCTCTTCGCCACCTCCCGGGTCTGGTGGCTCGGGCTGTGGTCGAAATAGTCGATGTGCCGGATGATCCTGATATCTTCAAAACCGGCATCCCCCAGCATGGCCAGAAGGTTTTCCTCGACGGTGGCGCCAACCACGCACTCCACCCATAACCTGGGATCGGAATCGCAGTCCACCGTAACCGGTCGATTGATGACCACGTCGGCCAGTTGTAGGCGGCCGCCAGGTTTGAGGACCCGAAACATCTCCGTGATCGCCCTTCGTTTGTCGGGCACAAGGTTGAGGGCGCCGTTGCTGGTGATGCTGTCGATACTGCCGCTGGCAAAGGGAAGATGCTCGGCGGTTGCCTGGATCACATCGATACTGGCGCCTTGTGTTTCAGCACGCTGCTTCAGTTTGCGCGTCATGGCCGAGGTCAGGTCCAGCGATATGACGTGACCATCGGGGCCGACAAGGTCCAGTGCAAGAAAACTGTCATTGCCTGCCCCAGCACCCAGATCCAGAGTGGTGTCCCCGGCCCTGATGGCATTGCCGCTAAAGGGATAACCAACCCCCGCAAAGGAGGCGGCAATGTCCTCCGGCAGCAATCTGATCCGGTTTTGGGGGTAATCAAGGGCACGAAGGGCCTGGTGCCCCACTGGAAAATGGAAGGGAGATTGGGGCGCCTCGGCGACCTGTGTATACATGTCCTGGACGGCGGAGGTAATCTGGCTTTTGGAATACCCGAGGATCGCGACCATGGCCCCTGCTCCTTTCGTTACCCTTCAGCGATTCGCCAGCAGTGCTTCTACTCGTTGCTTTAGCCGATCCGGCGCCTCTTCGGTGCCGCTGGCCGCGACCTTTTCCCTCAGGCGCGTTTCGAATTCCTTTCGACTGAAACAGTCATGGCAGCGACGAAGGTGGCGATCGATTTCTGCCCGGGTCGTGTCATCGAGTTCACTGTCGAGGTACGCGAATAGCCGTTCTATGACCTCCTGACAGGAGATGATGTCTTCGCTCATACCGTACCTCCGTTTCCGGGACCCGCCTTCCCGGAGGCTGTTGATGTCAGACCGGCCTCCCGCCCCTGAGTCCACAGGGTGTGCTGGAGTAGGGCTCGGGCCCGGTTGAGTCGGGAGCGAACGGTGCCCAGGGGAATATCGAGCAGCTCTGCGGTCTGGTGATAGCTATAACCTTCAATTTCCACCAGCACCATTGCAATCCGAAACTCGTCAGGTAACTGGTCCAGTGCCTCCTGGATATCCTTTTTCAGAATCTGATTCAGGAACGATTGCTCCGGTGCGCCCCACCACAAAAGGAATGGCTGGTGCAATTTCGCGAACAGTGAAAAATCACCTTCGTTCCCTTCAGTTTCCAGCGCCACTTCCTTTTCCTGGCGGCACTGGCGGCGTCGCCACTGGTTGATAAAGGTATGGTTAAGTATCCGGAACAGCCAACCTTCAAACCGTGTGATGTCCGTCAGCTGGTCAAGCTTGTTCCAGGCAGTTGCCACCGTTTCGGCGACGATATCCTCGGCATCGTCCGGGTTTCGTGACAGGCGCAACGCTGTCCCGTACAGGCGATCCATCAGCCTGTGGATTTCCTGCTCGAACATTGCCCGTCGCGCTGCCTTTGGGCGGTTGTCTGTGTGCGTTGCCGTTACCATGACGTTCTCCCTCCGGAGATGTCACAGGGACGTGCGGAGTCCAATGAAAGTTCCCGTCAGCAACGGATAAAAACCGGGGAACAAATCAATATGCCCATGCGTCCTTGTGGCCAGCCGGGCGTTATCCCCGGTTGGTACCCTTATATGGAGGATAGATGCAATGGCTACCAATACAATGATCACTGCAACGGCCCTGGCTCTCTGTATGGGCGTGAGTTCCGCCGTGCTGGCGGAAACACCCTACATGGGAGACGGGCACACCATGATTACACCGGATGAACTGAAGTGGGGACCAGTGGGCTCCATGGCCCCGGGTGCCCAGATTGCGGTGCTGGAGGGTGACCTGGGAACCGGCGAACCCTTCACCATGAGGTTGAAGCTACCTGCGGATTATGTGATTGCGCCTCACATTCACCCGGCTTATGAGCGGGTCACGGTGTTGTCCGGGACCTTCTACTTTGCCCACGGTGAGGAGTTTAATCGCGACAGCGCCAGGGAGCTGCCGGAAGGCAGTCTGGCGATCATGTCTCCCGGGGATCCGATGTACGGCTATACCGAGGGAGAGGTGGTTATCCAGCTCCACGGAACCGGCCCCTGGGGCATTGAATACCTGAATCCCGAAGATGATCCTCGCCAATGATGAATGGCAACAGTAACGCGGGGAAGGGAGTAACGGCTATCGATCAAGGGGGCTGGCCGACTGGATAGCCGTGGTCAGGCGGTCCATAACACCGCCGCTATGGCGCCAGAAATGCCAGTAGAGCCGCACTTCCAGGGATTGGCCGGGGGCGATGTTGACCAGTTGTCCCGTGTCCAGTTCCTGTTGCACCTGGGCCTGGGGGATCATGCCGTACCCCATCCCCGCCAGGGCCAGCTTCACGAAGCCTTCCGAGGACGGGCAGAGATGGTGGGGCACCGGGCCGTGGTAGCCGCACTGGGCGAGAAACCGGTGCTGAAGCTGATCATTGGGGCCGAACACAATCGCCGGGGCGGATTCGAGATTGCCAGCCGTAAAGCCGCTGGAGAAATACCGCTGAACATATGCCGGCGTGGCCAGTGGCAGGTAGGTCATCGTGCCGACTGGCACGCAGCGGGCACCGGCGACCGGTTGCGGGCTGCTGCACAGGCAGGCGGCAACATCGCCTTCGCGCATGCGGCGCAGGCCAATGTCCTGATCTTCGAT
The DNA here is from genome assembly GCF_045449795.1 of Marinobacter alkalisoli. Taxonomy (NCBI): domain Bacteria; kingdom Pseudomonadati; phylum Pseudomonadota; class Gammaproteobacteria; order Pseudomonadales; family Marinobacteraceae; genus Marinobacter; species Marinobacter alkalisoli. The sequence continues at coordinate 37,724 of NZ_JBJJLB010000028.1, read as the reverse complement.
CACCATATCCAGTAGCAGTGCTTCCTCTGCGCAGAATTCGCCAATAGCCGTCGCCCACCAGGTGGCGAGACTGTCCGCGTTCAGGGCAATGCGGAGCCTTGCCGTTGGCTCCGAAAGTGCCGGAATGGAACCGGCCAGATCCCGTTCCAGCAGTTGCACCTGCTGCACATGGTTCAGCAGCCGCTGACCGGCAGGAGTGGCCTTGATAACCGGGCTACGAATCAGAACGGGCTGGCCAAGCCGGATTTCCAATGTGCGCAGGCGCTGGGACACCGCTGATTGACTGAGTCCCAGGGCCGCGCCGGCACGTTCAAAACCACCGCATTCGATCACTGTGGCGAGGGCTTCCAGGAGTTTGTAATCGATCATAAGAAAAACTGATGCAGCATTATGAATATGAATTTCCAGTATAGCGGTAACCCGGTAATCTTGCGCTATTGGATAAGGAGGTTTAAACGTGCTGGAGAGTTACCTGACCGGTTTGATTGTGTGCGGTGGCATCATTGTCGCCATCGGAGCCCAGAATGCCTACGTGCTGAGCCAGGCGATCCGCAGGGAGCACCATTGGTGGTCAGCCAGCTTGTGCATGGCGGCGGATGTCACCCTGTTTACCCTGGGTATGTTCGGTGTCAGCGCTGCGCTGATGGCCATGCCCCAGGCCCTGGAAATCCTGCGCTGGCTCGGGGTGGTGTTCCTCGGTTGGCTGGCTATCCAGGCCTTCGTTCGCGCCGGTCGGGGCAGGGTGGCTCTGGAAGTCGGAGAAGTGACAAAACGAAGCCTGAAGGGCGTGCTGTTCACCACGCTGGCGGTTACTTTGCTGAACCCTCAGGTGTATCTCGATACTCTGGTGTTGATACCGGCGGTGGGTGCGCAGCAGGAAGACACCACCACTTTTGTCGCTGGCGCCAGCAGTGCGTCGATTCTCTGGTTCGGGCTGCTGGCATGGAGCGGATCGGCGCTGGCGCCGGTTCTGTCTCGGCCGATGGCCTGGCGCGTGATTGATGGTGTTATTGGCCTGATGATGGCGGGTATTGCGGTGCACCTTGCCGTAAATGGTGGTCTGTAGGATTCATGGGGGCGGTCAGAAACGGATAGCCAGCCCGGCACCCGCCTCAACCTGCAAATACCCGCTGCTTTCAAACCGGACGTTGCAGCCGCCGGAGCAGAACACCGAGCCACCGCTGTCGAGCACGGTGTAGATTCCACGCAGGTCCAGTCGCAACAGGACCTGGTCGGTCACCGGGAACTTGTATCCGCCGCCCAGTGTCAGTGATGCCCGATGGTGGGTGTCCAGACCGGAAGGTTTGGGGTCGAGCCGGGTCACGCCTGCCACGCCTGAAATAAAACCGCCGGTGGTCGTGCCGCCGGGGAAATACAGTCCGCCAAATTGCAGCTGGTAGAGGGTGATATCCACCCGGTCACGGGGCCGCGACAATAACCCCTGCGGAATGTCGGCCGTTGTGTCCTGCCTCCCCACGTACAGTTCCAGCTGCTTGCCCGGTTCCTGCAAATCGATGTTTACCAACAAGCCCTGACTTACCGTGTCATCCAGCTTCACCCGGCTTTCGGAATCGTCGGTGTCGTTTCTGGTGTCGAATTCACCCCCCATTCGGAAGCCGACAAACGGCGTGAGCTCCACCTCCGCTGCAGCCGGCATGGCCAATGGAAGCAGAGCCAGGTAACAGCACAGGGATCGGGTGAGAGTCATGGGCTCATTGCTCCGGCGTCAGTCAAAGCGTCGGGCCTGGGTAAAACGACCCTTCCAGTAATAACCGTTCATGGACGACTGGGTCACGCCGATTGACGTGGAGGCATGGATAAATCGGTCGTCACCCATGTAAATGCCGGCGTGTTGTTCCTTGCCGCCAATGCGGAAAAAGACGAGATCGCCAGGCTGTATATTTCCGGGGTGCACGGTATCGCCGCTGGCCAGCATTTGTGAGGTGGTTCTGGGTAGTTGCTTGCCCAGTCCTTCCTGATAGGCCGTCAGGATGAAGCCGGAACAGTCGAAGCCATTGGAGGAAGTGCCGCCGTACTGATAGGGCGTGCCCCGGTAGCGCTCGAATACCTGCCAGAGCTTTTGCGCTTTGCCGGATTCCTGTGCCGCAGCCGTCGGCGAGGACAAGGGCGCGTCGGCCGTGCTTCCGGGCAAGCTCTGATGGCTGGCACACCCGCCCAGGGCAAGGGCTGATATGACCAGGATGAGGATGTATCGGAACGATTCACGCATATTGAAACTCAGACCCGCCTGTTCTGTGTTCCAACTGTATTATTCCTTCGATCGGATGTCAGGTTACGGTTTGGAATGCCGTGCCGGATCAGTGGGTGGATTTACCTCCCGGCGCGGCAAGCACTTCCGACGCCGGGTTCTTCTCCAGGATCCGGTCGGCATCCAGGGAGGCAATGGGTACCCGGGTGTCCCTTGGGACATCGCCGGTTAACTGCAGCTCCAGATAACGCATCGCGCAGACCCGCAGGAACGAGGTGAAATTCCCCAGGTCATGCCCTGCATCGATGGACTCGTGATACAGCCTGGTGATCATCTGGGGCAGGTTCATGCCGTCCCGTTCGGCCAGTTCGGCGAGGACATGCCAGAAGGCATTTTCCATGCGAACGCTGGTTACCATCCCGTCGATACGAAGGGAGTGGGTCTTGCTGACCCACAGCTCGGGGTCGGCGTTGATGAAGAGCTTGCACATGGGCGTTTCCGGTTCTGTGTCCAATGGGGCCGGAATTCCAGCCCCATTGGCTTAGTTGTCCAGTAACTTGAAAAACTGCGCCAGCCAGGCCGGATGGGCGGGCCAGGCGGGTGCTGTTACCAGATTAGCATCGGTGACAGCCTGATCAACCTCAATGCTGGCAAACCGGCCTCCGGCGAGTTCAACTTCCGGCTGACAGGCAGGGTAGGCCGAGCACTCGCGGCCTTTCAGGACGCCTGCGGCCGCTAACAGTTGCGCGCCGTGACAGATGGCGGCAACCGGTTTTTCCGTGTCGAAAAAGTGTCGTACCAGATTCTTCACATCGTCGTTCAGCCGCAAATATTCCGGGGCGCGTCCGCCGGGAACCACCAGAGCGTCGTAATCCGCCGGGTTGATTCCCTCGAAATCGGCATTCAGGGCAAAACGGTGGCCGGGTTTCTCGGTGTAGGTCTGGTCACCCTCGAAATCGTGGATGGCGGTGGCGACGGTATCGCCGGCTTTCTTGTCCGGGCAGACGGCATGAACCGTGTGACCGACTGCCTGCAGCGCCTGGAAAGGCACCATGGTTTCGTAGTCTTCGGTGAAGTCACCGGTAATCATCAGAATTTTCTTTCCGCTCATGGCTATCTCCTTGTGATTGTCCTGCCAGGTCAGGAAACAGTAGCAGCGGTGCCCGGCGAGCGGGTATTAACGGGATACTACAGGCTCATATCTGTTGGGGTTTGTTGGTCCTGTCTGTCTTGGCGGACTATGCTTGGAATAGGACCGGCGATGTTTGCAGGTGCTGTACTGACCAGGTCACAGAAGGAGGCGGGCGTTGCAAATAGCCTACAGGGCCCGGGATATTACCGAGGCGCACATTGTGGCCGGCCTGCTTGAGGCCAACGGCATCGAAACCTACGTGGGTGGCCACTATCTTCAGGGGGCCATGGGGGAAATCGGCGCTGCCGGTTTCAGCAACGTTCATGTGGAGGACGAAGACCTTTACCGTGCGCGGCAACTGGTCACCGAATACGAATCAACCCGCCACGGATACGTTGCGACCGAGGATGATGACGACCGCCCGGACTTTTACGCGCGTTGGTTTCTGTTGGTGTTAGCCGTTCTCGGATGGTTGCTGTTCAACCTTTACTAGGAGATTAATTTCCCAGACAACTGATCCATGGGTTATGATAACTCGTACACGAGGTAATCGTGAGTGAGTTAATTATGCAAGAACTGAAATCGTCACAGCCATGCGAACCGGGAAGTGAGTTGCTGAAGTTGGACAGGCAGATGTGCTTTGCCCTGTATTCCGCCTCGCTGGCCATGACCAAACTTTATAAACCGGTGCTGTCTGACCTTGGCCTGACTTATCCCCAATACCTGGTGATGCTGGTGCTTTGGGAACAGGACGGCATCACGGTGTCGGCGCTGAAAGAGCGTCTTCACCTGGATTACGGCACCTTGACGCCATTGATCAAACGTCTGGAAAAACAGGAATTGCTGACCCGTACCCGGCCGCCGGAAGACGAGCGGCAGGTGCTGATCCATCTCACGGCCAGTGGCCACAGCCTGAGGGAAAGGGCGCAACCGGTGCCCGAGCATGTGGCCGAGGCATCCGGCTGCTCCCTGGCCGAACTGGAGGACCTGAAGAACCAGCTCAACGCACTCAGGCAACGATTGCACAGTCATCTTGAATCCGGGCCAGCCTGAACGCCGCTCATCCCGAGTGGCATGTCAGAGGTCCGCCCACAGCGAAAAGGAGAAAACCATGTCAATTGAACAAGTCGCTTACCGAGCCAGCGCAGAAGCAACCGGTGGTCGTGACGGCCGCGCTATTTCATCCGATGGCATCCTGGATGTGGAACTGACGACGCCGAAGGAACTGGGTGGCGCCGGCGGCAAGGGCACCAACCCGGAGCAGCTGTTTGCTGCCGGCTACTCCGCCTGTTTCATCGGAGCCATGAAGTTCGTGGCCGGTCGTGACAAGCTCAAGATGCCAGAGGATGCCTCTATTGAGGGTGTCGTGGGCATTGGCCAGATTCCGGGTGGCTTTGGTATTGAAGTCGAACTGCGTATCAGCCTGCCGGGTATGGACGATGCTGAGGCAAAGAAGCTGATCGACGAGGCCCACAAGGTGTGCCCGTACTCCAATGCCACACGTGGCAACATCGACGTGACCCTCAACCGGGTTGCCTGAGCCACTTCCCATGAGCCGTTTGTTTTTCGGGTTGGAAATTCCAACCGGCATCAAACAGCGTTTGCTCGGGGTGATTGCGCCGGTTTCCGGCGCAAAATGGCAAAGCCCTGAGCAATTGCATATCACCTTGCTGTTCCTGGGAGATGTTGAGCAGGGCAGGATTGCATCACTGTGCGATGCCGTTCGAGATATCCCGGTAGAGGCTTTTGAGCTTGAGGTGACCGGTCTCGGCTGTTTCGGTCAGCCCCGTAGCCCGAGAAACCTATGGGCGGGCGTGCAACCGCCGGAACCCGTAGCGGCGCTGCATGGCGCTCTCAAGACCAGAATGGCAGGCCTCGGGATTGCGCCGGAGAGCCGACCGTTTCGTCCCCATATCACCCTGGCGAGATTTAAAAAACAGCGGGGATCGGTGGAGGCATTGCTGGAGGATCATCGCGATTCGGTTTTCGGGCAGTTTGCGGTTTCCGAGATTCTTCTGCTTGAAAGCAATCAGGGACCCAGCGGATCCGTATACTCGGTGGTCGAACGCTTTCCATTGGCTGACCCACCCTGACCGATTTCCCTTGACGAAAACCCATCTGGACACCATAGATGAAGGCATATCAACGCCTTTTCCGAGGTGTCTATGTGCCCGCCGTTTTCCGATCCTGATCTGCGTCTGTTTGTGCGTAATGCCACGCTGGCGGATATTCCCGGCATCATCCAGCTCAGCCGCCGTGTCTATGAAGGCACCGGCATGTATGGCTACACCAAGGGGCCGCTGACCGGGCAGATCAACACCTTCCCGGATGGTCAGTTTGTCGCCATGCTGGGGGATACCGTGGTGGGTTACTGCGCGACTTTCCGCATTGCTGAAGAGGTCGCCCTGGCAGCCCATGACTGGACTTCCATCACCGGTAATGGCTATGCCTCCCGGCACGACCCGGAAGGTGACTGGCTGTACGGCATGGAAGTGTGTGTGGATCCTGAGTGCCGCGGATACCGTATTGGCGAGCGGCTGTACAACGAACGCAAGCAGTTATGCCAGACGCTGAAACTGCAGGGTGTGGTGTTTGCCGGTCGCCTGCCCAGCCTGCGGCAGCGGCTGAAAAAGTTTGGCACTGTTGAGGACTACGTTGAAGCCATCAGGAGCAAGGAACAAAAGGATCCGGTGCTATCCTTTCAGCTCCTTCAGGGCTTCGAGGTGCACGGAATCATTCCTCATTATCTGGATGCCGATCATGATTCCATGGGCTATGGCGTCCACCTGGTCTGGCGCAATCCGACAGTATCCCGGAACAGCGACAACGAACAACGCAAACGGTATGGCCAGCGTATGCGGGATACCGTGCGTATCGGCACGGTTCAGTACCAGCAAAGGCCGGTGGCTTCGTTTGATGAATTCAGTGAAATTGTCCGTTACTTCGTGGATGTCGTATCCACCTACAAGGGCGATTTCGTGGTGTTTCCTGAGCTTTTCACTCTCCAGCTGCTTTCCATTGAAGCCCGTAAGGGCAGCCCTGCAGAGGCGTTTGCAGCAGTCACCCACTATGCGGAACGCTACCGGGAACTGATGCGGGATCTGTCCCTGCGCCACAACATCAATATTGTCGCCGGCTCCACCCCTGTGCGCGAAGATGATGGCGCCATTCGGAACATGGCCCATGTGTTTCTCAGGGACGGCCAGGTCTTTACCCAGCCCAAAATTCACCCCACTCCCAACGAGGCCTTTTGGTGGAACGTGAAGGGAGGCAATCGGGTCAGCGCCATCGAGACTGACTGCGGCACCATAGGTGTACTGATCTGCTACGACGCGGAATTTCCGGAACTGACCCGGCACCTGGTGGATCAGGGTGTCCACATCATCTTTGTGCCGTTCTGTACGGACGAGCGCCAGAGTTACCTGCGGGTGCGTTATTGCTGTCAGGCGCGGGCCGTGGAGAATCAGGTGTATGTGGTGATGTCCGGTAATGTTGGCAACCTGCCGAAGGTACCGAACATGGAAATCCAGTACGGTCAGAGCTGTATTCTTACTCCCTGTGATTTCCCGTTTGCCCGGGATGGCATCGCGGCAGACACCGAACCCAATGTTGAGACAGTGGCCTTTGCTGATTTGAGACCGGAGGTGCTGCTCACTGCTCGCAACAGTGGTACCGTAAAAAACCTTCAGGATCGCCGTCACGACCTCTACAGCGTGACCTGGCGTGGTGAATAGCCGGAACCGACAGGAGCGTTGTTTTGCCATTTGATGGCCCCATGCCATGGAAGCGATGGATCTACCTTGCAGTCCTGGTGCTATTTGCCCTGACAGCGCAGCCTGCGTTCGGAGCAGGCTGGTCGCTGATGCTGCAGCAGGGGCAGATCGGACTGACACTGCCGGACATTCATTCCGGCGGCTGGGCTGTGACCGGAATTCGCGCTGATGTGGTCACCGCCGTCGAGGCAGACAACCGCGCTGCTACCGTCCATTTCAGGTCCGGGTCCCGGTTGCGGGCGGCGGGCGTTGTTCAGGAATCCGCTGACTCGTCCTTGCAGTTGGAAGATGTCCGTGTGGACCTTAGGGACGTCACCCTGACGGTGAATCTCAAAGGCACGGAGCCATTGCCCGATCGAAGCACCGTGGCTGGTCATGTGGTTGTCGAGGTCGGAGCACTGAATCATCCGCGTCTGAAACGCCAGGGCTGGCGGTTTGAGGGTACCGTGAATGGCCCACTAACGGATCTTAGCGTTGAAGGTCAGGTACGGTCAGATGCAGGTCTGGTCGCTGATGTGACGGTGAGAAACGTACCGGGCGAATATTTGGCTGCCCGTGCTACTGCGAAGGTTGATGGGGAGAAGGGCAGTAAGGCCATGGCCGGTACCCTCGCTGACTGGCCGGAGCTTCTGGAGCTGCATGCGGGGCAGGTGCAGGCCGAAGCGGAATTTCGCACGGAACCCGGCACCCCGTTGGCACTCCATGGCCAGTTGAATTTCGACGGCGTTGGCGGGGTCATGGATCGTACCGCGATATCCGGTCTGAACGGGCGGTTGTTGATCAGCCTCGAGCAGGATTTGCTGACCGCTCGCTTTCGCGACGTGACTATCGGTCAGATCAACTCCGGCATTGGCATCGGCCCCGTTCGTTTTCTGGCGGACTACGAGGCACCGCAATCGGATGTCCTTGGCGGCGTTCTGAATCTGCAGCAGGCAACCGCCGGGTTTCTGGATGGCCGCCTGAGAGTGGCGCCTGGTGCCATTGATCTCTCCACGAAGCCCTGGCAGGTGCCAGTTGATGTCTATGAACTCTCCCTAGCGCGCTTGCTGCAGGTGTATCCGACCGAAGGCCTGGAAGGAACCGGAGAGCTCAGTGGCCGTATTCCGGTTCTGATCAGTGACGCCGGCATCAAGGTTGAGCAGGGCAAGATCTCTGCCAGCGCTCCGGGTGGTGTACTGGAACTCCCGGCTGAACGGCTTCAGGCGATGCTTGGCAGCAGTGAAGCCATGAACCTGGTGGTGGAAGCTTTGCAAAACTTTCACTATTCGGTGCTGGAGAGCACGATAGACTACGATGAAAAGGGCAAGCTTGTGCTTGATCTGAGTCTGGAAGGGGAAAATCCGGAGGTCAGGGGCGGGCAACCGGTGGTGCTCAATATCAGTCTTGAAGAAGACATTCCCGCCCTGTTAACCAGCCTTCAGCTGAGTGGCAGGGTGAACGAAGCCGTGACCGAACGCGTTCGGGAACGACTGCAACAATCCGGGCAGGAGGCAGTGCCATGACGAATGTAGCGCGGTCGCACCGATCGCTTATGGTGAGAGCATTGATGATACTGATGCTGCCACTGGCGTTGTACGCTTGTACGCCAACGGTGCAGATGGCCGCACCCAAAGAACCGATTACCGTAAACCTGAACGTCAAGATCCAGCACGAAATCTACGTCAAAGTGGACAAGGAAGTGGATGAACTGTTCAGTGAGCAAGGGTTGTTCTGAGCGAAGCCGGATATTCCAAGGGGTTGATAATGAAACGATTGATACAACTGGGTGCGTTCATTCTTGCGATCGGCATGAGTCTGCCCGCGCTCGCCATGGGGCTGGATGAAGCCAAGCAGAAACTGGAATCCGTCAAGCAGCAGGGTCTGGTGGGTGAGACGCCGACAGGCTACCTGGATGTGGTTCGTGCCGACGGCCAAGCCCGCGAGGTGGTGGAAGCCATCAATAGCGCCCGCAGGGATGAATACACCCGCATCGCCGAAAAACACGATATTCCGGTTACCCAGGTGGAAACCGTGGCGGGAAAGAAGGCGATCGACAAAACGCCCTCCGGCCAGTTCGTGTTGATTGAGGGGCAGTGGGTGAAAAAGTAGTCCGCCCAATGGCTAATGCGAGAAGTTTAGCGCTTCACGCTTCGTTGCCGGGGTTTGCCCGGCTTTGGACGCTTGCCCGGCTTCGTATTTTTTCTGGGGGATGGCCTTTCTTTATGGCTGCCCCCCCTGGACGAAGTCCCCGGTTTTGACAATTTCGGTTTGCCGGACGGTTTCTTCCTTGCCGCCTTTGGAGCCTCTGCTGGCGCTTCCGAGGACGAGCCCCTGATGGCATCAAACAGTTCAGCCAGTTCTTTAGGGGTCAAATCCCGCCATTGCCCCACCGCAAGCCCTTTCAGGCTGACGTTCATGATGCGGATACGTTCAAGCTTGGTAACTTCGTAGCCGAAGTGCTCACACATCCGGCGAATCTGTCGGTTCAACCCCTGGATCAGGGTGATGCGAAAGACAAAGCGGGATTCCTGGTTCACTTTGCACTTTTTCGTCACGGTACCGAGTATCGGAACACCGCTGGCCATTCCCTGGATGAATTCCCTGGTAATGGGTTTGTCGACGGTGACCAGGTATTCCTTTTCGTGATTGTTCCCCGCCCGCAGTATCTTGTTGACCAGGTCCCCGTTGCTGGTCATGAAGATCAGGCCCTGGGAATCCTTGTCCAGTCGTCCGATGGGGAAGATCCGTTCGCTGTGGCCAACGAAACGCTGGATGTTGTGTTTTTCTGCGCTGTCGGTGGTGCTGACAATGCCAACCGGTTTGTTCAGGGCGATAAAGACCAGGTCTTCTTCCGAGCGTGGCTCGATAAGCTGGCCGTTCACCTTGACCGTATCGCCCGGTAGTACCTGGTCGCCTACGGTCGCGCGCTTGCCATTGATGTAAACGTTACCCTGCTCGATGTAACGGTCAGCCTCCCGGCGCGAGCACAGGCCGCTCTCACTGATGTATTTGTTAAGGCGGGTGGTATTTCCGGAGGCCATGGGGGTCCTGTGATGGATGAGCTTACTATCGTTATCGGATTGCAGTGCGCATGATAGCAGGGTCTCAGGAATGCGTCAGTGGCGGCCGTTATGTGCAAATATGTCATAAACGGTCAAATCTTATAAATGCGTGAGATATTTCACTGTCAGGAAGGTAACATTGTGAATGTTCCGTCACTTTTCCCCTAAGGGGTGCCTTGCCAGCCATGCCCGTCCAGAAAAACGTCAACATGCTCGTTACGACTTCTCAGGGTTTGTTGCCGTTTATTGAATCCTTGCCTGATGCCGTCATCATCACCAACGCAGACCATAAGATCGTACTGGTTAATGCCCGTGCCGGGGAAATGTTTGGTTACCCTGCGGATGCTCTGGCAGGCTCCGACCTGAAAATGCTCATTCCGGAGCACCACCGGAATGCACACAGAATGAACGTGAAGGGTTATTTTCGGGCGCCCCATGCCCGCCCCATGGGGGAGGGCAGACGGTTTTCCGGGCTGCGCGCCGATGGCACGCAGGTGCCGGTCGATATCATGATCAATGCCATCATGTTGGATGGGGTCAGGGTCGCCATGGCTCTGGTCAGGGATGTCACCTACCAGCGAGAGCTGGAAGACCGGCTGACCCTGGAGTCACTGACTGACGAAATGACCGGTTTCTATAACAGGAAGCACTTCAAGGCCCAGCTCAAGGCGCAGTTCTCTGCATTTGTTCGTTCGGGCATACCGGCTTCCATCGTCATGTTCGATTTTGATAACTTCAAAGTCATCAACGATCAATACGGCCATGCGGGCGGGGATAGGGTGTTGATCGATGCCGCGAAGCTCATTATGGAAGACCTACGGCCTTCTGACGTTGCCTGCCGTGTCGGGGGTGAGGAATTTGCGATCATTTTGCCTAACGCTCAATTGCAGGAAGCCGTCGCGTTTGGCGAGCGGGTACGCAGGCTGATAGAAACCGTTTGTTTCAAGATGGATGGCGTTACTTTCCATGCCACCATTACCGTGGGAGTGGCTTCCTTCACATCGACAGACAAGTCATATGATTCGCTGATGAAGAGGGCGGACAACGCCCTCTATGCCGGCAAAGCGGCCGGGCGCAATTGTGTTATATCCCAGGATTCTTTAACGTAAGGCTCATTTGGATGGCCAGACGGGATACCAGAGCCATCAAACATTGAGCTGAGCTATGCTGAAAATCTCCAACGCCGTTGAACTGGCTGACTGGGAAATCGAGATCACACAGATACGCGCCCAGGGCGCCGGCGGCCAGAATGTGAACAAGGTGGCGTCGGCCGTACACCTCCGTTTTGACATCCTTCACTCCACCTTGCCGCCGTTCTACAAGCAACGACTGATGGCTTTATCCGATCAGCGCATCAGTAAAGACGGCATTGTTGTGATTAAGGCACAGTCGTTCCGCACTCTGGAACTCAATAAGGAAGACGCTCTGGAGCGCCTGAAGGAGCTGATTCAGGAAGCCGTGAAGCAGCAGAAGGCCCGTCGCCCCACGCGGCCTACGAAGTCTTCCCAGCGTCGCCGTGTTGACAGCAAAACCCGGAAAGGAAAAACCAAGGCGCTCCGGGGAAAAGTGGATCTCTGATGCCTGGTTTTCTGATGTGTAAAGGATGCTCTGCTCATGCCCGACCTCCGGCTCGAAGATCTCTCCATTGGCTCTCTGAACAGTGTGTCCATAACCGTGCCGGCAGGAGAAGTCGTGTGCCTGTCTGGTCGTTCCGGGAGTGGTAAGAGCCGCCTGCTGAGAGCGGTGGCGGATCTGGACGCCCACGGTGGCTCTGTCTGGCTGGGTGATACAGGGCAGGGTGATGTCCCGGCTCATCAATGGCGGCGGCAGGTATTGATGGTTCCTGCAGAGAGCCAGTGGTGGGCCGAGCGGGTGGGTGATCATTTTCCCGTTGATATCGGCGCAGGCGATCACAACGCTCTCCCGCTGGCGGATCTGGGGCTTGATGACGGCGCCCTGGAGTGGTCGGTGAGCCGCCTGTCTTCCGGCGAGAAACAGCGCCTGGCGTTGTTGCGGGCGATGGCCATGAACCCGTCCGCGTTGTTGCTGGACGAACCCACCGCGAACCTGGATGCAGACTCGGTGGCGTTGGCGGAACGCTGGTTGCTGCGGGAGATCGCACATCGGCAACTGTCGGTGCTTTGGGTAGCCCACGACAGGGAACAGATCCGCCGGGTTGCCCACCATCACTTCGCGATTCGCGGCCACACCCTGGAGGCATGCTGATGGATGTCATCGACCTGGCTTGGTGGAAGCTGGCGCTGGCCGCTGGAATGATTGTGCTGCTGGCGATCTTTACCCATCTGAGCCGCCTGGGCGTGACCAGAAGCCTGTTAATTGCCAGCCTCCGCACCGGTATTCAACTGGCGTTGATAGGGCTGGTTCTGGAAGTGTTGTTTGCTTCTTCCGGGTTACACTGGATCGCGCTGATGGCCCTGGTTATGTTGCTGGTAGCCGGCCGGGAGGTCATGGCCAGGCAGCAACGCCGCCTGACCGGCGGCTGGGCGTTCGGCATTGGCACCGGCGCCATGTTTCTGTCCTCGTTTACGGTAACCGTGCTGACCCTCACGGTAGTGATTGGCCCCGACCCCTGGTATGCGCCGCAATATGCGATTCCGCTGCTGGGCATGATGCTCGGCAACACCATGACCGGCGTGGCCCTGAGCCTGGACCGATTAACCGAAGCGGTGTGGCGGCAGCGCGCAGTCATTGAGAACCGCCTGATGCTGGGGCAGCCCTGGCAGCAGGCAGTGGGGGATATCCGTCGGGATGCCATGCGCAGCGGCATGATGCCTTCGATTAACGCGATGGCGGCAGCGGGTATTGTCAGTTTGCCCGGGATGATGACAGGGCAAATCCTGGCGGGCAGCCCGCCGGCAGTGGCGGTGAAATATCAGATCCTGGTGATGCTGACCATTACCGTTGGCACCGGTTTTGGCGCCCTGATGGCCGTGGCATGGGGCAGTCGCCGCCTGTTTGATGATCGGGAACGGCTGCGTCTGGATCGGCTCTCAGGTTAAAGGCGTGCATTCCGCTTCCCCGGCGTTGGTGTTATAGTATAACAATAATTTCCCGCGCCACCCTCTGCGAGTCGCTTCATGAAGACACCGATCCCTACCAATCTGATCCTCGGCTTTCTGGGGGTTGGTAAAACCACCGCCATACTCGATCTGCTGAAGAACCGGCCGGAAGGCGAAGTCTGGGCAGTTCTGGTCAATGAGTTTGGTGAAGTCGGGATTGACGGTGCCCTGCTGGAAACCGAGGGGGCGTTTATCCGCGAAGTACCCGGAGGCTGCATGTGCTGTGTCGCCGGGCTGCCCATGCAGATTGGTCTGAACCAGTTGATCCATAAAGCCAGGCCGGACCGCCTGCTGATTGAACCGACCGGCCTGGGGCACCCTTCGCAGATTATCGACACCCTGACCAGCGAACACTACCAGGACGTACTTGCCCTTGGCCCGGTGATCAGTCTGGTGGATCCACGCCGCCTGGAAGAGCCCCGGGTGGTGGAGAATGTGCAGTTCCGCGATCAGGTGGCGGCAGCCGATATCCTGGTGGCTAACAAGGTTGATGCCTGTTCCCCGGAGCAGTTGTCTGCTTTCGATCAGTGGGCAGCGAAGCTGGAACCGGCCAAGCGCGCGGTCTTTCACACCAGTTTCGGGCGTCTGGCACCGGAATGGCTGGACGGCTGCACCGACCTGCCGGAAGTCACATCGCCACAGGCCCACCATCACCACAACCACCAGTCGAAGCCTGATCCTGCGGTGCCTGTCAGCGAAGAGCCCTGGCAACGGGTGAGCAATGAAGGGCAGGGCTATTTCAGTATTGGTTGGCGGATTCATCCGGATCTGGTGCTGGATGAGAATGGCCTTATGGCAATGGCCCTGGATGATCGGCTGTCGCGCTTCAAGGCTGTGGTTCACTGCTCCGACGGTTGGCGTGCGGTGAATATGGCGGACGGCGCTCTCTCTGTGGTTGAGGCGGAGTCCAGGGAGATGTCACGGATCGAGATGATTGCTTCTCGGGCGTTGGATGAAGATGAGTTCGATCAGCAACTCAGGGCGTGTGCCGGCATGCATGACGGGCGCTAGTTCGGGCCCCCCGAAAAGGTTCGTGGGGCCCGGTATTGCCTAGTGGCCGTAGATGCGCATGGCCGTGTTCTGGACAGACAGGTTATCCAGGGCCACGGAGCCGATGGATGTGCCGCCTACCAGAACCTGACCAATCTGCATGTCGGCCTCGAAGGTATTGATGTCAACCGCCAGGGATGAGTTACCCGCAGCGTTGCTACCGTTGTAGACGTCCATGTCCACCTTGGCGCCAAGTTGCGTGATGATGGGGTTGTCTGGATCGTAGTTGGCGCCGGTCAGGCGCAAGTCACGGATACCCATGGCGAGGAAGGGAATGTCCATATCCATATCATCAATGGCGAACAGGGTTTGCAGGTTCAGCACGTCGGTTTCGGTGTCCACATTGATCTTCAGTTCGGTGAGGATGCCGTCAATCGACAGGTTGTCTGCGATCAGTGTGCTGTCGGTATGGCCCTGAAGGGTCCAGCCTCCGGTGCGAACGGAGAAATCGATGGGGGCTGCGACCAACGGGAAGACGTTGATCTGGGCATCGCCGTCATCAAGGATGTCGATTTCGATCTTGATGTTGTCGATCAGGTCGCTGCTTTCGCCAAACAGGAGCGGGCGGATCGCCGGGTCGTCGAATTCCTCGAACATGTCGGTGCGGTCAGCACCGCCGATGAAAATATCCTTGACCGATAGTGAGCCTTCATCGGTATAGATAAACTCATCCATGGTGACCTTGGTTTCCAGCTCAATGGTCACACCGGCCTGGCCGGTGATGTTGCCCATGTGAGAGTCTCCCAGGGGTTTGAGGTCAGCGTAGCCGGCCAGTGGCAGAGCCGCCACAGCCAGTGCCAGTGTTGCTTTCTTCAGGCTTTTCATTGTGTTGTTCCTTGTTGCTGTTGTTGTTATGGCCTGCCAACCGGAGTCGGCTGGCAGGCCCGGAGAAAACCGTTTCTCCGTTTCTTCCTTAGGGCGCCGGGGTCAGTGACAGGTCAATGGTATTCCCGGAACCGGTCAGGAACTGGTTGAGGACGTCGGTCAGCAGCCCGCATTTCTCCAGTGGCGGCAGGTCGTAGACGCCAGTGACATCACCGCCTGTGGCTGGTGAGAACGTCGTGCCCTCGTTGGATTCAAGGTTGATGTTGACTGGCTCAATGGTGCGGCAGTCATTTCCGCCACCCACGCGGATGGGCAGGCCGAAGAGCTTCATCTCCACTTTCGGTACCTTCACATACAGCCTGGAGTTGGCGGTCAGCGTGCCGTCGATCAGAGTGCCGGTGGTCGTCTCGGCCTGCTCGAATTCAACGTCCGCGTCGGCTTTCAGCTTGCTGAACAGCAATTTGATTTCGAACTGGCCGCTGGTGGGTTCCAGGTCAAGGTCGGCCTCAAAGGTACCGCTGGACAGTTCCAGTTCAGTGGCGATGCTGCCGTTCAGGGGCAGGGTGCTGTCGGATGACTTGATGTAGGTGGAACCTTCAAGGTCCAGCAGCAACTCCAGAATATCGCTGGCGCCGCTATCGCCATAACCGCTCAGATCCACGCTGATATCGGGGTTCTCCGGGTCGTCCGAGGTGATTCTCAGGACCGCGTTGCGGGTGCCCTCGGAGGAGGCGGTAAAGCTGACCTCCACGGAACAGCTCTGGTCGGGAGCGACGGTGGTGCAGTTGTTGGTTTGCTGGAACTCACCGCTGTCGGCCCCTTCGATTTCGATGCCGTTGATCAGCAGGGTTTCATTGCCGGCATTGCCGATGACCACTTGCGCTGCGGCGGTTTCACCAATCAGAACACTGCCAAGATCGAGGCTTTCCGGGGTCACGGAGATCTCCGGCACCGGCGCAAGCACACTCTTGCCGCTCAGGCTGACGTCCACGGCGGGGTTTTCCGCGTCGCTGGACTCGATGGTCAGAGCCGCGCTCTGTTCGCCCTCACCACTGGGGATATAGGTCACGGTGACATCGCAGCTTGATGACGGCGCAATCGTGGTGCAGCTGCTGGTTTGCATGAACGCGCTGCTGTCGGCACCGCCGATACTGATGTTGTTGATGCCCAACTCGGCATTGCCGGTGTTGGCAATTGTAACCGTTTCTTCGGCAGTCAGACCTGCCTGGACGTTGCCAAAGGCGATCTCCTCGCGATTAACGCTGATGCGGGGAGTCTCGACCTCGTCTTCCACCACCTGGACCGTCTGGAGGACATTGTCCTGCCCGGGATTCTGGGTGCAGTCGGAGGTGAATTCGCCAATCGGCGCCGGCGCAATATCGCCATTGGCGGTGCGGGCAATCATGTCCAGCTGCAGGGTGCCGACGGTAATCAGCGCTTCACCGACATCATCATTATTGAAGGTGATAGCGGGTGATACCCCTTCGGCCGGTATGGTGAATTCGCCGGGTTCGTTGGGAATCGGGGAAGGCGGGATGGTCAGCGGCACCGTGAGGTCCATTTCCCGGTTCGGGGTGACAACGGTGGTCTGGTTGATCGCCGTGCCTTCGATGGTTTCGGAGCCAACCAGCTTTAGGCCGGTCCGGGAATCCTCGTTGACCACGGTCAGGGCCTGGATGGTGAACTCCGGGGTCGGGTCGCCCACGGTTTGCTGGGCCGGAATGTCGGCGCTGATTTCCGCGCGGATCGGCTGGTCACCAATCAATGGAAATGGGCAGGTGAATTCCAGTTCGAGGGACACGGGTTCGGCCAGCGCCTGGCCACCACCTGTCATCAGTGCAGCCGCCGCAACGGCCGGTCCGAGCTTGCGGACCATCGAATTGTGGTTCCTGAGTTTCATGAGTTCGTCCTCTGTAAGGCTAAAGTCGTCGTTGTTGTTGTGGGTTGCAGACATCACCGATGAGGACTGCTGTATCGGTCTTGCAATGAATTCCCCGCCCCGGCAGCGGAAGCTGGCGGGGCGGGTACTATTTGGCAGGGGAGGGCGCCGCGGGGTCATTGCCAGGGCCGGCGAGGTTTTTGTTCAAAGCGGAAGATGGGTGTAAAAAATGTTGAATTCGTGACGCCCATCAAACCAGATGTGTAATCAGGGGCGGGGTTACCTGCTGTCCCGGCTTTGGCGACGAACGTCACCCGGTGTTTGCCCCGTCCAGGAGCGGTAGGCCCTGGTGAAGCTGGCCTGGTCACTGAATCCGAGCTTTTCAGCAATGGATTCCAGAGAAACACTGGTGTCCCTGAGGTACAGCGTGGCGAAGTTTTCGCGGATGTCATTGCGCAGTTCGCGGAAGGACGAGCCTGCTGCCGCCAGGTGCTGGCGCAACGAGCGTGTGCTGATGCCAAGCCGGCGGGCGATGTTCTCGGTGGTACAGGGGCGCCCCGGTTGACTCATGATCATCTCGCGCACCTGCATCACGGTTTCATCCTGCTGCTCTTCGTTCTGCATTGGATGAGCGCGGCTACGGGCAAGAATAAACTCGAGGCCGGCGTCATCGGTGCGAATCGGCGTACCCGAGAGCGGCATGATGATTTCGCTGTCGCCGGCCTCAAACCGGAATTCACAATCGTTGGTAAGCAGTTGCCAGGGCTCGGGGCCGAGTCTGGAGGGGAAGTCGAAGGCCACGCTGAAGTGGCTGCAAACCTGCGATGAAATGCGCAGAATGCTGCCCATGTAGATCTTGGTGAGACAGGGGCGGAGGTCACCGAGCCCCCAGGTGTCGATCAGGCGAATTCGGAAGGTGGCGCCGGTGGAGCTCAGTTCCATATCCATCAGCGGCAGACCCACACGCAGGTACTGTACAATCATGCTGATCAGACGCCGGGGGTTTTCCTGTCCCAGCACGGCGAAGCCCAGCAGTCCGTGGGCGGGCAGATCAAGCTGTTGGCCAAACTGGAAGGGCGCGCGCTCATCCCCCATCAGCCACTCTGCCGTGCCCAGCAGGTCCATAACCTGTTGCATGGACAGGCTGGCGTCCGGATTATCCAGCAGTTCGCTGGTAATATCGGTGTCCTGCAGGATGGCCTGGCGCTTGACTCCCTTACTTTCCATGAAGTGAATAAAGCGGCGTGCATAGCGTGCGGAAATAATGGGTACTTCGAGTGCCACGCGACTGGAAGTTTCCATGGATCTGTCCCTGAAAAATAATGACCAGTATACGCATGGGTTATTTCGGTGAATTTGCGGGTTGATCACGGTTTCCGTGTCATGGCCGGATATGACAATGAAAGATTCTTAACATTGCCGGGAGATTCCTTGAACTCAAAGATACCAGAGCCGGATAGCCGTTCCCAGACGTGCCCCGTATGCGAAAACGGGGAGCTGCGGCAGTTTCAGCAGGTGCGGGATACCCTGTACCACCGCTGTCCGGTATGTGAGGCCACGGTAATGGATGCCAGCGATTGGCTGACGCCGGAGCAGGAGCGGGCGGTTTATGATCTTCACGACAATGATCCCGACGATCCCGGCTACCGCCGGTTTCTCTCGAAACTGACGACGCCGCTGCTGGATCGTTTGCCCGCAGGGGCCCATGGCCTGGACTTTGGCTGCGGGCCGGGGCCGGCCCTCGCCAGGATGATGGAAGAGGCGGGTATGACGGTCAGCCTCTACGATCCCTTCTTCTATCCGCAACCGGCGACCCTGGAACAGCGCTACGATTTTGTCACCTGTACCGAAGTGGTGGAGCACCTGCACCAGCCGGGCGCGGTGTTCCGCCAGTTGGACCGGTTGGTTAAGACTGGTGGCTGGCTGGGTGTCATGACCTGTTTCCAGACCGAGGATAGCAAGTTCGCCAACTGGCACTACCGCCGCGATCCCACCCATGTGGTGTTTTATCGTGAAGCGACCATGGCCTGGCTGGCGGAAAAGCTGGGGTGGACGATGGAGGTGCCGGTCAAGGACGTGGTTCTGTTCCGTAAAAAGTGACTGACTAACGGTCCAGCGGGATGGGACAGCGAATAACCGGGCAACGGGGGCTTTCGGCGCTGTTTGTATTACTGACTGGGCCGGATGGCGCGTCAAAGCGCTCTGGCGCCAATTCCGCCGCACACATCGCGGCTGATCTGGCCTGACCGGGGCAACCGGTTTTTTTCAGCGCCTCGGACAGGTTGTTCCAGCCCGGCGCCACCTCGGGAAACCGCCGGGTCATTCGCTGATAGTGCCGGACAGCGTTTGGCCAGTCGGCTTGTGCGTAGGCGATATTGCCCTGTCCCATCAACGCGGCGGGCTGATCCGGCCAGGTTTCTTCCGCTGTCTTGTAGGCCGACATGGCCGCAAATGTACGCCCGGTGGTTTCCAGGTCATTGGCGGCCATCAGGTAGTCCAGGGGTTCTGCCGTGGCAGGCAGCTGATCCGGTTTCATCACCACTGCTGACCATCGGTCGGCCCGGCTCCAGGTGGTGGCAAACACCTTCAGGCTTTGCTCGTGGCGGGCCCGGGTATCGGTATGAAGGATGATCTGGCGTTCCTGCTGATCAAAGCCGATCACCACCGCAAAGTGCCATTGCGGCCACCAGTCGAATCCCAGATTCTGCATGACCAGCACCGGATTGCCGGCGGCTACTTCGGTGAGCAGGCTTTCCAGCGTGCCATCCAGTTCGTAGACCAGCATGCCGTGACTTCTGGCCCCCGCCACGAGCTCTACTCGAAGACTGCCCTCGCGCTCCGGCAGGTAGACCAGTTCTTTCAATACTTCGGGGTTGGTCTGCAGGCCCCGGGTATTCAACATCATCGCCAGGGAGGCAGGGCCACACTGGTAGCGCTCCTGGGGATAGAACGGGACGGAGTCGAGGACGAGTCGCTGGTGAAGGCCAGCCTTGCTGCCTTCTGCGGTTTGATCCGGCCATTTTGGGCTGCTGGCGCAGCCCGCCAGAACCGCCATCAGCACCAGGCTGAGGGCGGTTGCGGACAGGTAGCGGCAAAGATGGGTGGTCACTGGCTGTCGGCGCAATCCTAGCGAATACAGTTAATGAACGAGAAAATGTTCGTCGCACACAGCATGTCGGTGATGATAAAGACCAGCAGGAACAGGACGATCACGCCCACGACCCCTTCGCCGACTTCCGCCTGTGCCAGTTGCTGTTCAAATTCCGCCAGTTCGGACGGTGTCAGGTTCTGGATTCGTTCTTCCACCACGTCCTGGCTGACGCCCATGTCTGCCAGTTTGTCCTTCACCTCCTGCTGCTCAAGCATGTTCAGGAGGGATTCGCGGTCCAGGTCGGCACGCTGTTCGGTCAGGAGTTCTCCGGTGCCAATCACGTCGGCAGTTGCGGCGGATGACCATACCGTTGTCATGGCCATCAGGATGGCCAGAAAGAACGACACATGTCTCAGGTTCTTGCGAATTGTCTGCATCCCTAACTCCTGCTCTTATAGATAATCACCTGATAAATACGATAGAGCAGTTCGCTGTTTGATAGCAACTTGATGAACAGCCCGTCACTTTGCGCATCCGGCCTGCGTTCAGGCCTGCCGAGGATTGCAGGGCGGGTTACCATTTTGTCAGCAAGCTCCTGACACGCCTTCTGAATCCTGTCTCAGAACGTGGACATCCCGGTGGCCTCCATCAGGCGATAGCGCCAGTATTTGAATCCGGACTCATCCGCCCAGGTTTCATAGGGGTGGCTGAGTACGGGGTCCGATTCAGGGCCGTGCTGCCAGTGTCTTTCGAAAAAACGGACCGCATCGCTGGCCACTGCCGAGGAGCGGGATGTTCGCAGGCGAACACTGGTTTCCAGATTCAGGTCATCCAGGTTGCGTCGGGTGAAGTTCGCCGACCCGAGCAGGATATCCGCCGAGCCTTCACGGCCACGCCTGATCAGCAGCTTACTGTGGCATTGCTCCCCCCGGGTATGGCACCAGCGCACCGGTATGCCGGCGCTGACCAGTTCAGCAGCCACCGGGCGATTGGGAATGCCGTTCTTTTCATGACCAAAGGCATCGTTGTTGGCGTCCAGCAGCACCCGGATGTCGGCCTCGCGCTGGTGAGCGTCGGTCAGCGCCTGGATAATCCGCCGATGGGAGAGATAGAACATCGCCAGGTCGATACGGTCGCCGGCGCTCGCAGATTCGATGATGCCAAGTGCGCTCGCCAGTATGGCGGATTCGGTGACCACCTGAATGGAGCCTTCCGGCGCCTGTTCGGCACGAACGCCCTGAGCCTGTCGGATTTCGGCAATGGCGTTATGGATGAAGGGGGCTTCAACGCCTGACATGGCCAGGACCGCCTGCTCGCTTTCCAGTAAATCCGCCACCGCCGGCCCGGTGAAACTCAGGCCGATATTGCTGTGGCGACTGCTGCCATCGTGAGGGTTGGCGGAGGTGACCAGACCACGTAGGCGGTCGTCGTCATCGGTGACAATCAGTTTGCGGTGGTTGGCCTTGAAATTGGGCAGCGCCAGGTAGCTCCGCAGGGTGACCGGGCCGCCTTTCAAGGCGTTGGGCAGCCAGCCGCCATCCGGTGAATTACCCAGCCACTGGCAACACACCCGCCAGATCGCGGACCAGGCGGGATTGCTGTCCCGGAGTCTGGCAAGGTTGGTTTCCACCACGGTGATACCTGCTTCGTTCAGAGCGTCGAACCAGGGCGAGCGGGTACCACCGTAAAAGGTATTGATGGGATCGGAGATCACCACAATGCGGATGTCAGGGACCGCCTGTTTGCGCTGAATCAGGGCTTCGGTGAGCTGGCGGGCGAGTGGCCGGTATCCGGTAGCGCCGTCCGGTTTGCTGTCGTTGAACAGGAACATGTCCACGAGGATGAAGCGCTCGGCATTGGCGATCTGTCGCAGGACCTCATCGAAAATGTTGTGTTCGAGCCGGGTACTGCCGTCGGCATTGTGCACCGTGACGTCAGTCAGCAGTTTCGAGTCCCTTAATGGCGCTTCCGATCCGAGAAAGCCGATGCCGGCGGGAAGGGGCTTCAGAGTGTGGTACAGGCCGGTTCCGGCCACAAGCAACAACAACGCGGCGATTACTAACTTCACTGTCATGGACAAGCTTCCTGGCTCCTGAGACAAAATCCCGAAAACTATACTGCACTCAGTGCCCATTCGTCTTTCTTCCCCCTGCGTGACCGTGCTCTGTCACACGTGATGGTCGTCCCAGGCCAACAAACACTTACAAAAAACTGCCCCTGTGCCTCTATCGCCTTGGGCCAGGTATTTCTACACTTGTCAGATCAATCAGTTACGACAATAACGCCTGTGAACGCAATTGCATATCTAGGTTCCCGCTGTTTCAGCCTCCGAGTACTGGTGGTACTGCTGGCGCTGATTTTCGCTGTGGCGGGGGATCATCTGCCGATACTCGCCTGGGTGGACCAGGTACTCTTCAGCCTGTTGGGTAGCTCGTCCGCAGCAGCCCCCGTCCTGATGCAGGATCTGCGCCCGGAAGCCTTCGTCACCGCCCTGGAAAACCGGGGCCTGTCGGAGCCCTACTGGTCGGCAATGACGTTGCGGGCTGGATTGATGGCGGCTGCGCTGTATCTGGTGTTGGCCGTGCCCGCCATGGGTGCGTCGGTTGCGCTCCCGGTGACGCTGCTGATCGCCGGCGCGCTGGTGGTCGTGCAGGCGGGTTTCATGTTCTACCGCAGTACCTGGTTGCCGCTGGGCGAAGTCGTAACGCTACTGCTTGGCGGGTATCTGATCATGTTGTTCTGGCTGCAACCTCACCGGGAGGTGCGGGCATTGACAGAGAATGTGCGGGCCGCACGAATCCGGCTCGGGAAGGTCCTGCTGCAGCAGGGAAATACGGACGAGGCGCTGGCAGCGCTTGATGAATGTCCTGTCTCGGTGGAGCGACTGGAGTTGCAATACGAGATCGCGCTGCAGCAGGAGCGCAAACGTCATTACGACAAAGCAGTGGTGTCATACCGCGACATACTGCAGCACCGGAAAGCTTTCCGGGACGCGCGTGACCGTCTGGCGGCACTGGAGAGTCTGCAAGGGGGTGGCGGTGGATTCACTGCCGGCCACTTTGACAGTACCCGGACCCTGGTTATGCCGGAGAGTGCGGTCAGCCGTCCAACCCTTGGTCGTTATGAGATCGAGCGGGAGATAGGCCGGGGTGCCATGGGTGTGGTCTACCTCGGAAAGGATCCCCGTATTGCCCGAACCGTAGCAATCAAAACCCTCGGTTATCAGGCGTTCGAGGAAAAAGAACTGGCCGACCTCAAAGCACGCTTTTTCCGTGAGGCCGAAGCCGCCGGACGATTGAATCACCCTGCCATTGTGACAGTCTATGATGTGGGCGAGGAAACGGATCTCGCCTACATTGCCATGGATTATGCTCAGGGCCGTCCCTTAAGTGATTTTGGCCGGGCAGGGGGGTTGCTGCCGCTGGCCACCACGCTGGATATCGTGGCCCGGGTGGCGGATGCTCTGGAATATGCCCATGCCCGGAAGATCGTGCATCGGGATATCAAGCCGGGGAACATTATTTACAATCCAGACAGTGGCGAGGTGAAGATTACCGATTTCGGTATCGCGAAAATCGCCGATGATTCCCGCACCCGAACCGGCAGTGTGATGGGCAGTCCCCTGTACATGTCACCCGAGCAGTTGAAGGGGCAGAAGGTGTCGGGCGCGTCTGATATCTATAGTCTGGGGGTCACCCTGTACCGGTTGGTCAGCGGTGAGACGCCGTATCAGGGAGACACCCTTGCCAGCCTGACATACCAGATTCTGAACAGGCGACCACGGAGTGTGAGGGAGTATAATCCGGAGTTGTCCAACGGTGTGGTGCGCCTGATCAACAAGGCCATTCAGCGGGACCCCGACAAGCGATTTGCCAGTGCCGCTGACATGGCGGAAGCGGTGCGCCGGCTCGCGGTACGGGAAGCAAGAGAGGAAGCATCCTGATGCTCTACGATATTTCCGGTCTCAGTGACATCGGCACTGCCCGCCGCTCCAATCAGGACGTGGTGGCCTGGCGCCTGAGTCACGATGGGCGCCAGGCATTGCTGCTGGTCGCTGATGGTATGGGCGGACATTATGGCGGGGAAATTGCCAGCCGGCTGGCGGTGGACACCGTGCTGGGTTCGATGGCGCCCAGGCTGGCGGAGCCGGCCTCCAGTTACGCGAACGTGGGGGACGACACCATCGCCATGATGCTCCGGGACAGCGTGACTCGCGCCAACGACAGTATCATTGCCGGCCGGGCAGGCAATGACAGCCTGGACAAGATGGGGACAACCCTGGTGATGGCGTGGGTCATTGACGGCAAAGCCCACATTGCCCACGTTGGCGACTCCCGGTGCTACCTGCTGCGCAACGGTCATGTCGACTGTCTCACCCGCGATGACACCGTGGTCCAGAACATGCTGGACGATGGCAGTATTACCGAAGCGGATGCACCGTACGTGCCCTTCCGTAACGTACTGACCCGGGCGCTGGGCGCTTCGACGTCGGTGGAGGCGAGTTGCCAGTGTCTTGAAGTAGGTTGCGGAGACAGGCTGCTGCTGTGTTCCGATGGCCTGACCAATGCCCTGCCGGACCAGCAATGGCCGGGCATCCTGGAGAAGCATGAGCGCACGGAAAGCGCGGTGGAAGCGCTGGTCGCCGCCAGTCTGGATAACCAGGCTGCTGATAATGTTTCCGTTGTTGTATTGACCCTGATCTAGCCGAGGAGCCTGTAGTATGGCATCACTTTCACAGCTGGTTGATAACGTGGTGGTTAACACGTTTGAAGTGAATCAGCCGGAGATTCGCATCGGCCGCAAGGCCGACAATGACATTCGCATCGACGAAATTTCCGTCAGTGGTCACCACGCGGTGATTGAGTCCGTCCCCAATGTCTACCTTGAGGGAACCGTGGACTACTACATCACCGACAGCGACAGCACTAACGGCACATTCGTCAACGAAATCCGCATTGATGAGCGCCAGCGCCTCAACAGTCACGACGTTGTCCGTATCGGCTGGAATGAGTTCCGTTTTGTTGACGAGAACGAAAACGCCCTCGAAAAAACCGCCTACATACTGGACTGACGGCCCAGTCCCTCACCACAAGTTCCGCGAATCGCGAAATCAGCCCGGTGGCCTCCGGGTTGTTGCATGGCTGTTCCCGTGGATGTGTGTCCGCCGTGCCCTTGTCTTATTGTGTCATGTGTAAGCAGGCTGCTGGTGTCTATATCCGTGCGGTAAGCCTTTGTAATGTGTTGTAGTTCTTATGCACATGTCACACACACCGTCGAGTCTCTTCTGTATATTCACCACATTATTGACGCGAATTGTGGTGATTTATGAACGGTTATTTGGCGGCTTCTGCGCTTTTGATGTCTGCGGTATTCCTGACAGCCTGTGGCGGAGGGGGCGGCGGAAGCAGCAGCTCCTCGGACAGCGGTCGTTCCTCGGCGGTGGCCAATGACTCCGAAATCTCTCAGGAAACTCAGACCGGAGGCGCTGAAGCCGGAGACGCTGAGACCGTAGTGATCGCCGGATGCGAGGTGGACCAGTATCAGGCTGACATGCTCAAAAAGGTGAATGCCGCCCGTGCTTCAGCCCGAAGCTGTGGTTCAGAGCAATTTGCCGCCGCCGAACCGCTGACATACAACTGCCCGATTGAAGGCGCGGCCACTCATCACAGTAATGATATGGCTGACCACAATTTCTTCAGCCACACAGGTTCCGACGGTCTGCGTGTGGGTGCCAGGGTGACGGCAACGGAATACGAGTGGTCGGTTGTCGGTGAGAATATTGCCGCCGGCTATGACGATGTGGATACCGTTGTTCAGGCTTGGCTGGACAGCCCGGGACACTGTCGTAACATCATGGATTCCCGTTTCAGCCAATTCGCGGTTGATCGGGTGGACGCCACCGGCGCCGATTACGAAAACTACTGGACCCAGGTGTTCGCAACGCCGCGATAACCGGTCAGACATAAAAAAGCCCCGCTGCTCGTGAGATCAGCGGGGCTTTTTTGTGGCCCTGTGTTTACTCGGGCAATTCCGCGTTGTGATAAATGTTCTGGACATCGTCCAGGTCATTCAGCATGTCGCAGAACTTCTCGAACATCGCCACATCATCACCTTCCACCGGTGTGGAGGTCTTGGGCAGGAACTGGATTTCGTCCACCTCGAAATCAATGTCCTCGATGGTATCCACCAGCGCCTGTCTGGCCTTGGCGTATTCGGTGTTGGGGGTGAACACGGTAATCAGGCCGTTCTCGTTTTCGATGTCCGTGACGTCCACATCGGCGTCCATCAGCGCTTCCAATACTGCTTCCTCGTCGTCGCCCTTGAAGGCGAAGATGGCGCAGTGGTCGAACATGTGGGCAACGGCGCCAGGGGTCCCGATTTTGCATTTGGTCTTGGTGAACGCGAGGCGAACATCACCGAAGGTGCGGTTCGGATTGTCGGTAAGGCAATCCACAATCACCATGCAATTGCCGGGGCCGTAGCCTTCGTAGCGGGCCGGGGAATAGTCTTCACCGGCGCCACCCTTGGCTTTTTCGAGCGCCTTGTCAATGACGTGTGACGGCACCTGATCTTTCTTGGCACGGTCGATCAGTCCACGCAGGGACAGGTTGCCGTCCGGGTCGGTGCCGCCGGACTTGGCGGACATGTAGATCTCGCGCCCGTATTTGCTATAGACCTTGGTTTTTGCGGCGGCCGTCTTGGCCATGGAATCTTTGCGGTTTTGATAGGCTCTGCCCATTGCACTGCCTCATTGATCGTTCGGAAAGGGTCGGATTCTACCCAACAAACGGATCGGGTTACAGCTTTCTTGTAGAGGAGTCAGGACGGCGGGAAGTGATGAAAAGGGGGACAGCATCACCCTGCTGTCCCCCTCAGTGTGCCACCTGGGATTACGCCTCGGCGGCTTCCCTCTGGTTGAGGTTTTCCCGGCCCCGGCTCAGCAACTGGTGCTCGATGGCCGTGGTGAGCTCTTCCTTGTCGACGATGTAGGCGGGATCGTCAGTCATTCCGAGAACCCGTCTGATCCACGGTGTTTCGGTCACATTGACCCGGAATACCAGCCTGGGGACGAACTGGTAAGTCACGTCGTCTTTTTTCCAGGTTACGACTGGCGCCCGGTGATTGTGTCCCATGGGGTCCTTCTGTTCCTGCTGGCTGTATTCATTCTGCCAGCCAACGTGCAGGTCAGTGACGCCGGTTTTCAGTTCAATCGCCCGTTCCTGGGTCAAACCAATCAAACGATTTGTGTTGATGCTCATAGTTGAGCCTCCTTATTCAGAGAAACAAACAAAAAATGGAACCCTATGGGTGCTTTTTTGTTACGGGCCTTCCTGGCCGCGCTCTATTGTGTGTACAACTGTACACATGTGTTGCAGGAAAAGAATAGTGGGGATAGATCTGGAGGCCTGATATGACAATGCGGATACTACTTACGGCCGGCAGTGACCGGCCGCCTGAGCGCCTGGTTACGCCAGTTTGGGGACGCGCTTGATACCTTTGCGGATACCCTGTTCCAGTGCGGCACTGACCACCTTGCCGGTAAAGGGAACAATGTCCTCGAAGGTGATGGTGTAGTTCACCCGCGTTACGCCTTCACCGGCATCCTCAAAGCGGATGCGGCCCATGTGGTTACGGATCGGGCTCATGCTGGTGATGGTGTATTCAATCAGAGAGTCCGGCTCGAAGCCGATCACGGTCTCTTCCAGGCTCAGTGGACCAATGCCGATTTTGCGCACAGAGCCAATGCCGTTGGGATCGGCCTGGTCGCTGTCCTGGATGCGCTTGACCGGTGCGCCCAGCAGTTTACCAAAGCGGCCGTGGTCGGCGAACAGTGCAAAAACCCGGTTTCGGGGTACGTCAAAGGTTTCATCTATTTCAATGGTATACATGGCCATGGAGTCGCTCTTTCTTATAAAAAGTTGCTGTCGGATTAGATGAAGCCGTAATCCGACAAACTATTGTCAATGGACACTAGCCTATCGTTCCGGAGGCTACAACAAAAGTCGTAGATGCCGGTGGACCGAACCTTGGCCTGAATCGCACGTTGCCGGGGCTCCGGCCCTCAGTGCCGGCTGGTGTGCCGGTAGTCTCTCGGGGACTGCCCCATGACTTTTTTGAACAGTCTCGAGAAGTAATAGGAATCGTCATACCCCAGGCGCCGGCTGATATCGGCAAAACTCAGGCTGGTGGTGTCCAGCATCTGGCAGGCCCGCTCCACTTTCAGGTGCAGGAAGTGCTGGATGGGGGAGGTGCCGGTCTGTTCCCGATAGCGTGTGGCAAAGTGGGCCGGAGACAGGCCCGCAAGGTCGGCCAGCTGCTCCAGTGATACCCGCTCGTCCAGGTGCTCCCTCATATAACTGTGAATGGTATCCAGCTCCGTCTTGCGTTCATGGCTGGTTTCGTCGGCATTCAGTGGCACGGCGGCCAGTAACTGGCGGAGTCGGTTGGCCGCGTGGATCAGACCCCGGGTGCGAAACCCCGTCTGCCGCACAGACAGCAAGCCGTTGAAGTCCACCAGCAGGCGTGGCTGGCGGCCCAGGTGTCGTATCCGGGTGTTATCGAATCCCATGTAATGGCGGAAATCCTCTGCCAGTGGCCCGGTGTAGTGCACCCAGTGAATGGTCCATGGATTGTCCGGGTCAGCGGTGTAGCGGTGGGACGCGCCGGCGGGTAGTAACAACAGGTCGCCAGCTTCCACGGTATAAGCTTCTCCCTCGACATTGAGGAAGGCCTGGCCTTCGGTGCAGTAAATCAAAAGATTGTCGTGGTGGTGCTCCCGGTGCATGTGATGCCCCGTGGCCCGCCGATAGTGGCCAAACGCCAGCGGGTACAGGTCCCGAGTGAGTGGATAGGTAGACAATAGTCGTATGATTGGCGCGGGAACCACATAGCGGATGCTGTCTGCCGGTACCGGCCACTGGGAGGTCTGAGTCATGGACGTGCCGATTTATTGGTGCGTGATCGAAAGATAATCCATCACGAACGAAATTTAGTCAATCGGTGCAGTCTGAATTCCTGTGCTAGCATCAATTAAAACATGGTCGTCCACCTGTAGGTCGGGCGGCTCCCACCCGTACAACAACAAGCAGGGAACATACGATGAAGAACGTACCACTGTATCTTGCAGGTGAATTTGTTCAGAGCCAGGCCAGTGAATGGATTGATGTCACGGATCCCGCGACCAACGAAGTGATCGCCAAGGCCCCGTGCACGACCGACACGGAAATGCGTAAGGCCATCGACAGCGCCAGCGAAATGTTCAAGACCTGGAAAGAAGTGCCAGTATCCGAGCGTGCCCGGGTCATGCTGCGCTACCAGGCGCTGCTGAAAGAGCACCACGACGAGATTGCCGAAATTCTGTCCAAGGAAACCGGTAAAACCTTTGACGACGCCAAGGGCGATGTCTGGCGTGGCATTGAAGTGGTGGAGCACGCCGCCAACGTGGCTTCCATGATGATGGGCGAGACGGTCGAGAACGTGGCGCGGGAAGTGGATACCCATTCCTGGATCCAGCCGCTGGGTGTCTGTGCCGGTATTACCCCGTTCAACTTCCCCGCGATGATCCCACTGTGGATGTTCCCGATGGCCATTGCCTGCGGTAACACCTTTATCCTGAAGCCGTCCGAGCAGGACCCGATGACACCGATGCGCCTGGCTGAACTGTTTGAGGAAGCCGGCGCGCCCAAGGGCGTTCTGCAGGTGGTCCACGGTGGCAAGGAACAGGTCGACGTACTGCTGACCGATCCGGCCATCAGGGCAGTGTCCTTCGTCGGTTCCGTGCCGGTCGGTCGATACATCTACGAAACCGGTACCCGCAATATGAAGCGTGTACAGAGCTTCGCCGGCGCCAAGAACCACATGGTGATCCTGCCGGATGCCGACAAGCAGCAGGTGATCAATGCCCTGGTGGGCGCCTCTGTTGGCGCGGCCGGGCAGCGTTGCATGGCGATTTCCGTGGCGGTGTTCGTGGGCGAAGCACAGGAGTGGATTCCGGAACTGAAGGAGGCCATGGCGAAGGCTCGTCCGGGTGCCTGGAACGATTCCGGTGCCAGCTACGGCCCGGTCATCAGCGCCAAGGCCAAGGATCGCATTGAATCCCTGATAGCCACCGGTGAAGCCCAGGGCGCCAAGCTGCAGTTGGATGGCCGTGGCTGCAGCGTTGACGGTCTGCCCGATGGTAACTGGATTGGCCCGACACTGTTCTCCGGCGTGACCCCGGACATGGACATCTACAACGAGGAAATCTTCGGGCCGGTGCTGTCCTGCGTGGAACTGGACAGCCTGGGTGAAGCCATCGAGCTGATCAACAACAGCCCGTACGGCAACGGTGTGTCGATCTTTACCAATTCCGGCGGGTGCGCCCGTCGCTTCCAGCACGAGATCGATGTGGGCCAGGTGGGTGTGAACATTCCCATTCCGGTACCCCTGCCGTTCTTCTCCTTCACCGGCTGGAAAGGCTCGTTCTACGGCGATCAGCATGCCTACGGCAAGCAGGCGGTGCGTTTCTATACCGAGACCAAGACCGTGACTTCCCGCTGGTTCTCCAAAGAGGCGACAGCGACGTCCGAAGCGAACTTCTCGATCCAGCTGCGTTAACAGCGTTGAAGGTGGGTGTTTGGGCCGGACCCCGTTTCCGGCCCTGTAGTGGCACAGAAAGTTTCTCCCACTGACAACAAGCCTCTCAGACTGGAGCGTAACGATGGACTTTAACCTGACTGAAGACCAGCTGGCGTTTCGTGAGGCGGCCCGGGCGTTCGCGGAGAAATCCATGGCGCCCCATGCTGCCCAATGGGACGACGAGCACATCTTTCCGAAAGATGTACTGAAAGAAGCTGGCGAAATGGGCTTCATGGGCCTGTACACACCGGAAGCCCTCGGCGGAATGGGGCTTTCACGGCTGGACACCTCGGTAATCGTGGAAGAGTTGGCCGCGGCCTGCCCATCCACTGCAGCCTTTATCACCATCCATAACATGGCCACCTGGATGGTTGCCAGCTTTGCCTCGGACGACCTTAAACAGGAAATTGTGCCGAAACTTGCCACTGGTGAGTGGCTGGCATCCTACTGCCTGACCGAACCCGGCGCCGGGTCCGATGCGGCCAGTTTGCGGACCAAGGCCGTCCGGGATGGCGACAGCTATGTTATCAATGGCAGCAAGGTGTTTATCTCCGGCGCCGGCGCT
Source organism: Marinobacter alkalisoli (assembly GCF_045449795.1). Taxonomy (NCBI): domain Bacteria; kingdom Pseudomonadati; phylum Pseudomonadota; class Gammaproteobacteria; order Pseudomonadales; family Marinobacteraceae; genus Marinobacter; species Marinobacter alkalisoli. The sequence goes on along the minus strand of NZ_JBJJLB010000028.1, from coordinate 6,462 downwards.
ACCGATATCCTGGTATTGATGGCCCGTACCGGTGACCCGGATTCCGGCTCCAAAGGCATATCCACCTTTGTGATTCCCGCCGATGCCGACGGCATTTCCTACGGTAAGAACGAAGAGAAAATGGGCTGGCACAGTCAGCCCACCCGCATGATCAGCCTTGAGAACGTTCGCATCCCTGCCAGCAACCGGGTCGGGAACGAAGGTGATGGGTTTGCCATCGCCATGAAAGGACTTGATGGCGGTCGCCTGAACATTGCCACGTGCTCGCTGGGCGGCGCCCAGGCGGCACTTCTGCGGGCTCGCAACTACATGCATGAGCGCGAGCAGTTCGGCAAACCCCTGGCGGCGTTTCAGGCCCTGCAATTCAAACTGGCCGATATGGGTACCAACCTGGTGGCGGCACGGCAGATGGTGCGCCTGGGGGCTTTCAAGCTGGACAGCGGTGACCCCGAAGCGACGCTGCACTGTGCCATGGCCAAGCGGTTCGCCACCGACGCCTGTTTTGATGTGGTGAATGATGCCCTGCAACTGCACGGCGGCTACGGCTATATCCGTGAATATCCGCTGGAGCGTTACCTGAGGGATCTGCGGGTACACCAGATTCTGGAAGGCACCAACGAAATCATGCGCCTGATTGTCGCCCGCCGATTGCTGGATGACGGTGTTGCGGAAGCGATCCAATAAGAGTTGCGGAAGCTATTCAATAAGGCGCGGAGCCAATTAATAAGGAGAGATCCATGAGCGATCTGATTCAGCTCGAAAAACGCGGACACATTGCGGTACTGACCATCAACAACCCGCCGGCGAATACCTGGACCAAAGAGTCCCTGGCGGCGCTGACGGCAACCATCCGTGAACTGAACGAAGACCGTGACATTTTTGCCCTGGTGGTGACCGGGCAGGGGGAGAAGTTCTTCTCCGCGGGCGCCGACCTGAAATCCTTCGCTGACGGCGACATAGCCCGTGCCAACGAGATGGCCCAGGCGTTTGGTGAAGCCTTTGCGGCATTGTCCGGATTCCGTGGTGTATCCATTGCCGCGGTGAACGGTTATGCCATGGGCGGCGGCCTTGAATGCGCCATGGCCTGTGACATCCGCATTGCCGAAGAGCATGCCCAGATGGCGCTGCCGGAAGCCGGTGTTGGCCTGTTGCCCTGTGCCGGTGGCACCCAGAACCTGCCCTGGCTGGTGGGTGAAGGCTGGGCCAAGCGGATGATTCTGTGCGGCGAACGGGTCAAGGCGGACAAGGCCCTGCAGATCGGACTGGTGGAAGAGGTGGTGCCCACCGGTCAGGGACTGGAGAAAGCCCTGGAACTGGCGGAGATGGCCTGCAAACAGAGCCCGTCCTCGACTGCCCGCTGCAAGACACTGGTGATGAGTGCTCGTGATGGCCGCAGCCATGATGATGGCTGGCGCATGGAACGGGAACTGTTCATCGAGCTGTTCTCCACCGAGGACCAGAAAGAAGGCGTGAACGCTTTTCTGGACAAGCGTAAACCGGAATGGAAGAACCGTTGATATGACTGATCAAGCAATGGTTTTCGAAGAGTGGCCCACCGCCGACGGCAGTCACATTGCCGTGGCCCGGCTGAACATGCCGAAGGCACTCAACTCCCTGTCTCTGGAAATGATCCGGTTGCTGACACCGCAGCTCAAGCGCTGGGCGGAAGACAGCAGCATTTGTGCGGTGTGGCTGGAAGCCGAGGGCGACAAGGCATTCTGCGCCGGCGGCGACATCGTGGCCCTGTACCGCAGCATGACCGAGCCCAAGGGTGCCGGGGCAGGAGTGAGTGAGGGCGCCACCTTCTTCGAGGAAGAGTACGAAATGGACTACCTCATCCATACCTTTCCCAAGCCCATTGTGTGCTGGGGCCATGGCATTGTCATGGGCGGCGGTATGGGGATCATGGCGGGCGCGTCCCACCGGGTAGTCACCGAGGGCTCGAAACTGGCCATGCCCGAGAGCAGCATTGGTCTGTATCCGGACGTCGCTGCCGGCTGGTTTCTCAACCGCACACCGGGCCGCACGGGTCTGTTCCTGGGCCTGACCGGCGCCCGAATGAATGGCGCGGACGCATTGTTTGTCGGGTTGGCGGACCGCTTCATCCGGCACGATCTCAAGGCCGGGGTGGTGGACGCCCTGAAACAGCGGAACTGGCAGAACGAGGACAGTTACGCCGTGGTCAGCAGCGTGCTGAGGCAGTTCGAACAGCAAAGCGCCGATGCTCGACAGGAATCGCCGGTACGCAACCACTTCGATGACATCAACCGGGTGACGGATGCCGACACCCTCGAAGAGATCATCGCCCAGTTGAACGAGTTGTCCGGTGGCAGCGGCTGGCTGGCCAAGGCGACCAAGTCGCTGGCAACGGCATCGCCTACCTCCTTGGCTCTGTGCTGGCGACACCTGAACAACGTTCGCCACGACAGCCTGAAGGAAGTTCTGGACAAGGAGCTGACGATCTCCCGCAACTGCCTGACAAAGGGCGAGTTTGCCGAAGGTATCCGCGCGCTGTTGATCGACAAGGATCAGCAGCCCCGCTGGCGCTATGCCTCGGTGTCGGAAATGGACAGCGCCTGGATCGACGACTTTTTCACTCGATAGCTAGGCAGGCCGGCATAAAGCGCGGGCCCGTTTGACTGAATACAACAAGAAAGGGGAAGAGATATGGCAACGATTACCTTCATCGGACTGGGCAACATGGGCGGCCCCATGGCCAGCAACCTGGTCAAGGCGGGACATGACGTCACCGTGTTTGACCTGTCGAAGGACGCCGTCGCAACACTGGTTTCCGAAGGCGCGAAATCCGCAGACACCGCCCACGAAGCGGCCAGGGGCGCCGAATGCGTGATTACCATGCTACCCGCCGGTCAGCACGTGGAAACGGTGTACCTGGGTGACGATGGCCTGCTGGCCAACCTGCCGGCAGGAACCCTGGTGATTGATTCATCCACCATTGCGCCAGAAACCGCCCGTGGTGTGGCCGAAGAAGCCAAAGCCCGCGACATTCCGTTCATCGATGCTCCTGTGTCCGGTGGCGTTGGTGGCGCCAAGGCCGGCACCCTGACATTCATCTGCGGCGGCGCGGAAGAGACCTTCAACAAGGCCAAGCCGATTCTCGAGGCCATGGGCAAAAACATCTTCCTCGCTGGTGAGCACGGCTCCGGTCAGGTGGCCAAAATCTGCAACAACATGATGCTGGCGATCCTGATGGCAGGCACCAGCGAAGCGCTGGCTTTGGGCGTGAAAAACGGACTGGACCCTGCCGTTCTGTCCGAAATTATGAAGCAGAGCTCCGGTGGTAACTGGGCACTGAACGTGTACAACCCATGGCCGGGAGTGATGGAAGGCGTTCCTGCATCCCGTGGCTATGAGGGTGGTTTCCTGGTGAACCTGATGAACAAGGATCTTGGGCTCGCCTTTGACAACGCCGTCAAAAACCACGCCGCCATCCCCATGGGCTCCCTGGCCCGCAATCTGTTCGAGCTTCACGCCGGGCAGGGCAACGGCGCGCTGGATTTCTCCAGCATCCAGCGCCTGTACAAGCCGGAGTAAACTCCGGTGCGGGGAGGGCATCCTCCTCAATTCCGGCACTGGTTACTGGATTTTCAGGGCCAGTGCTGGTGGTTTTCCCGCATTCGAAAATCGGACGGGTTAACCACGGTGTGGGTTGCCAGATAGCTGTCCGATTCAGGACTTCACCATACCTTCAAGCATTGAAGATATGCCCCAGGCAAGCGGACTGCAGTTCCATCAGTGGATCATGTCCCGCTTGGCAATAAAGCCCACTAAGCAATCTACATGGATTCCCCCTGCGGTCAAACAACGCCTTGTGAATCCGAAGCGGTTTGAGACTGCAGCTCTACATTCGGCCTCTTTGTGGGCGGTTTTGCCCGGGCCAGGGTGATGCCCGTCTCAGTGCTTAGCCTTGGGCGCACCTAAAACCCTGGGCTTCGTAATAATGGGGCTCGACGGGAGGGCGATGATCTCGAAGTATCGTGGTATTGGCCTCTGGGGCCGTTCGATACCCGCCCGATCGGATGACCTTTGTATCACCGGTTTCAGGGCCGGTAGGGTTTAAACTGGGGCTATGTTCATAGTAGCTTTCCGAATACCAGTCATTTATCCACTCTGCGGAGTTGGTTGTTAGATCGTATATACCTAGAGGGTTAGGGGGGTAGCTGCCAACCGGAAGCATACGTCTCTTGCCATCATCTGGCGGAGAGTTAACACCTCTGACGAGCTCTCCGTTATTGGTGGCAAACAGCACCTGCTCGCCGCGATTTCGAGCAGCGTACTCCCACTGGGCTTCAGTGGGCAAATCTATTGGCTGACTGGCAAGTAACCCAATCCAGTTGCAATAATCTTTGGCCTCCTGCCAGGTCTTTGTCCAGGCTGGCAGGTCAGGTTCAAACAGGTGCTGGCGATCTTCCCGTTCCCTCAACTCTGGAGCGTATGGCTCTTTGCCTATAACTTCCCGGTACAGATCGAAGTCGCCTAAAGTGGTTTCATACTTTGAAAGATGATAATCGTCCAGAGTAACTTCGTGACTGTAGTCGTTGTCAGGAAATAGGTCTGAATGGCAAATGTCATTTGACCCCGGCTCACATGGGACACCAAATTCCCCCATCATGAAGGTACCACCTTCAACAAAGACCATATTGTCCAGTGCTCGAACCACGAGTTCCGTAACAGCCGTTCGCTGCGACGATGAGAGGTCAGGATGGCGCTCCTGAACCCGAGCCTGGATGTCTTCCACTTCCGATTCGCTGAGGCTTTCGCTGGCAACTGATGTGCAGCCTACTACCAGGCTGGTAACGATGAGGGGCAGTACGTAACGCATGGTTGCTCCGTGCAAGGGGGATAAAAATCCTTGTTTCATTGGCAATTCTATCAGCAGGCTATATGTTTAACAGAATTGCCGTGTATAAAGATTCGGTCCCAACTGTCCACCCGGCCCAGTGGCTGGCGTAGTGGTTCAATGATTCCTGACGCCGACATAGGTGGTAAGGTACCACCATAAACGAGGCGTCTGATGACCAGAAAGGGACGTACCTGTTGTCCTGATTTTGAACAGGAAGCAGTCAGGCCATCACGCATACTAGCAGGCCACCATTGAACAACCGGATATCCCATGCCACCTGGCCCGTGAGTTTACGGTAGATCGGCCCAATCAGGCTTGGTGCGATGACATTCCATACGTCTGGAGCGCCCGACAGTGGGGGGTATTTGGCAGTCGCGCTGGATTTCTCCAGCATCCAGCGCCGGTACAAGCCGGAGTAAACTCCGGTGCGGGGAGGGCATCCTCCTCAATTCCGGCACTGGTTACTGGATTTTCAGGGCCAGTGCTGGTAGTTTTCCTGCAATCGAAAATCGGACGGGTTAACCACGGAGTGGGTTGCCAGATAGCTGTCCGATTCAGGACTTCACCATACCTTCAAGGATTGAAGATATGCCCCAGGCAAGCGGACTGCAGTTCACCGCCACCATTGGCGAATTTTCCTCTGATCACTTTTCCGTTGTCGGCTTCGAGCTGACCGAAAACCTGTCCGAGCTGTTTCACGGCAAGCTGGCGCTAGCCAGCACCGATCCGTCGGTCGCGGCAGTCGATGTGCTGGAACAGGCCGTGGACCTGGTGGTCTGGCAGGATGGCGCGCCGTTGCGACGTTTCACCGGTGTGGTCAACGAATTCGCCCGCGGTGATTCTGGCCACCGCCGCACCCGCTACGAACTCATCATCCAGCCCCCGCTGTGGCGCCTGGGCCTGATGCACAACAGCCGCATCTTCCAGACCCAGACCACCGACGCCATCGTACGCACCCTGCTGGAAGAGCGGGGCATCGTCGATACCGTGTTCGATCTCAAGCGTAACCCGGAAGAACGGGAATACTGCGTCCAGCACCGGGAAAGCGACCTGGATTTTGTAGAGCGACTGGCCGCCGAGGAAGGCTGGCATTACCGCTACCACCACGGCTCGGTCGACGGCGAAGAACAGCCGGCCCTGATCATCGCCGATCACCACGGCGACGCCCCCAGGCTCGAGTCCGTGACTTACAACGGCAAAGCCGGCGGCAGCACCCAAACCCCCTGCGTGTTCCGTTTCGCCCATCAGGAGCGGGTCCGCGCCAGTGCCGTGGCCATGAAGGATTACACCTTCAGGAACCCGGCCTATGCCCTGATGCACGACAGTGCCGCGGGTGATGTCCAGCACCGCGAGGATTACCAGCACTACGACTACCCCGGCCGCTTCAAACAGGACGCCAGCGGCCAGCCCTTCACCGAAGCCCGGCTGGACGCCCTGAGAAACGACGCCAGCACCGCCAGTGGCAAGAGCAACCGCGCCGATTTCACCGCCGGCGCCAAAGTGGCCCTGACCGACCACGACAGCGAGACCCTGAACCGGGAATGGCTGCTGACCGCCATCACCCACACCGGCAAACAGCCCCAGGCGCTGGAAGAAGA